>NZ_JBIRBA010000030.1:0-119996 GCF_044326345.1 Actinomadura sp. 9N215
GCCGGGACGCATGCCAGCGTCCCGGCCGCCCGACATCTCGTCCCCCACGGCGTCCGCCCGGCATCGTCCGCGCGCGTCCGTCCGGGATCGTCTTCGCGCGGGCGTGCGGGGTCGTTCTCGTCGGACGCGGGCGGGGGCGTCCGGCCATCAGCGGTCGGGGCGCCAGGCGTCAGCGGTCGACGCGCGGGCTCGTCGCCTGGCCGGAGAAGATGTCGGCCAGGTCGTACGCGATCGGGACTTCGAGCTGCTCGTAGGTGCACGACTCGGGCGTGCGGTCGGGGCGCCAGTTGCGGAAGCGGGCGGTGTGCCGGAACCGGTCGCCCTCCATCGCCTCGTACGCGACCTCCACGACCAGGTCGGGACGCAGCGGCACCCAGCTCAGGTCCTTCTTGCCCGTCCAGCGGGAGACGGCGCCCGGCATCCGGTCGGCGGTCGCCTCGGACTGGCTCGCCCACTCCGCCCACGGATGCTCCGCGAGGTCCTCCAAGCGGTACGGCTGGAGCTCCTCGACCAGCTCGGCGCGGCGCTTCATCGTGAACGACGCCGCCACGCCCACATGCTGGAGATGCCCCTTGTCGTTGTAGAGGCCGAGCAGCAGCGACCCCACGATCGGTCCGGACTTGTGCCAGCGGAAGCCCGCCACGACGCAGTCGGCGGTCCGCTCGTGCTTGACCTTGAACAGCACCCGCTTGTCGGGCTCGTACGGGACGTCGCGCGGCTTGGCGATGACGCCGTCGAGACCGGCGCCCTCGAACTCGTCGAACCAGCGCAGCGCCAGCTCGTAGGAGTCGGACGCGGGCGTCACGTGGATCGGCGCGCCCGCCCCCGCCAGCGTGTCGACGAGCCGCCGTCGCCGTTCGCCGAGCGGGACCTCCATCAGCGACTCGTCGCCGACCGCCAGCAGGTCGAACGCGACGAACGAAGCCGGAGTCTCCTCCGACAGCAGCTTGACCCGCGACGCGGCCGGATGGATGCGCTGCTGGAGGGCCTCGAAGTCGAGGCGCGTCCCCTTCGGCAGCACGATCTCGCCGTCGACCACGCACCGTTCGGGCAGCTCGCGCTTCACCGCCTCGACCAGTTCGGGGAAGTACCGGGTCAGCGGCCGCTCGCCCCGGCTGGACAGCTCCACCTCGTCGCCGTCGCGGAACACGATGCAGCGGAAGCCGTCCCACTTCGGCTCGTACAGCAGGTCGCCCTTGGGCATGGTCTTGACCGCCTTGGCCAGCATGGGCGACAGCGGCGGACTGATCGGCAGGTCCATCCCCCTATAGTGCGCCCCCGGACCGACAAAAGGACAAGGCGGGGGCCGGAAAAGGCCGTCCGATAACCTGCAGGTCATGCGCCGTCTGCTGCCCGGACCACCCGCCGACGGCATCGACCCGTACGACGCCTACGGCGACGCGCCCGGGCTGCGGCTCGGCATGGTGATGAGCGCGGACGGCTCCGCCACCGACGCCGACGGCTGGACGGACGCGCTCGGCGGCGACGCCGACTTCCGCGTCTTCCGGACGCTCCGAGCCCTCGCCGACGCGATCCTCGTGGGCGCCGGGACGGTCCGCACAGGACGCCTGGGCCCGGCCCGCCTACGCCGCGATCTGCGCGCGCGCCGCGGCGGCCCGCCCGCGCCCATCGTCGTGGTCAGCCGCTCCGCCGACCTCGACTGGACGCTCCCGCTGTTCACCGAGGCCGAGACACCGACGGTCGTCGTCACGTCGCGCGCCGCCCGGCGCCGCGTCCCGAGCCGGATCCAGGTCGTCGCCCAGGGCGAGGACGACGTCGACCTGCCCGCCGCCGTCCGGACGCTCCGCGAAGACCATGGCCACGAACATCTCCTCTGCGAAGGGGGCCCGGCGTTGGCCGCCGCGCTGATCCGCGCGTCGCTCGTCGACGAGCTGTGCCTGAACATCGCACCGACGCTCCTCGGCAGCCCCCGCCACACCCGCCTCCTGGGCGGCCTGGACGCCGAGGTGCCGCTCGACCCGTCGGCCCTCTACCTGGACGAAGGCGTCCTGTTCGTCCGCTACCGCCTGCGGACGTAGTCGGCCACCAACTGGCTACCGGCTGCGGGTGTAGCGGAGGAAGAGGAAGTCGTCGTCCTGCAGCGCGTGGGCGAGGGTCAGCTCCGGCGGGACGGGCACCGGCGGCCCGTTCAGGATCCGCGTCGGGCTCCCGCCGAGCAGCAGCGGGCTCAGGGTGAGGCACAGCTCGTCCAGCAGCCCGGCCGCCACCACCTGCGCGAGGACGCCCGGACCGCCCTCGCACAGGAGGCGCCGGTGGCCGCGCGCCGCGAGCTCGGCGACGGCGGCGGGGAAGTCGATCGAGTCCGTGCCCGCGACGATCACGTCGGCGCGCTCCCGCGCGGTCTTCAGCCGCGCCGGGTCGGCGGTCGCGGGCGCCAGCACGATCGTCCTGGCCGTGGCCTCGGTGAAGACCGGCGCCTCGAAGTCCAGGTCGAGGGAGCGGGAGCAGATCGCCAGCGGCGGGACCGGCGGCCGCCCGTCCCGGACCCCGTCCCAGCCCTCGCTCGGCCTGACGGGCCCGTAGCCCTCGGCCCGCACCGTGTTGGCGCCGACGACGACGACGTCGGCGAGCCCGCGCAGCAGCAGGAACAGGTGCTGGTCGGCGGGGTTGCCGAGGCCGCCGCTGCGCTCGTCGCGCTGCGCGGCCCCGTCCAGGCTGGCGACCATGTTGGCCCGCAGCCAGGTGCCGCCGGGCGGATAGGCGTACCGCTCGACGAGGTCGACGTCGCCGGAGTCGGAGTCGGAGTCGGAGTCGGAGTCGGAAGTGAGGGCTCGCATGGCAGCCCCAAGTTACTGCACGCCCTGGTTGACCGCCGGGATGACGGTCCGTGCACCAATCTGTACGAATCCGTCATGGCGGGCCCGTGAAAGGACGACACTGGGCCCGGGGGACGGGGATGAGAATTTCATGAAAGGAGCAGGGGGTGGAGTACGCCGCTTTGGCAGCGTGGATCCTCGCCGCCCTGGCGGGCGGCTATCTGCTGGTCATCTGGATGACGCACGGGGGACACGCGACGAAGGTGACGCGGTTCCCGATCCTGATCGTGGTCGGTCACCCGCTCGCCGCCGTCGCGGGGCTCGCCGTGTGGATCGTCTACCTGGCCACCGCGCGCGCCGAGTTCGCCTGGGGGGCGTTCGCCGCGCTGCTGGTCGTCATCGCGCAGGGGTTCATGCTGTTCACACGATGGCTCGTCGGGCGCGGCGGCCGGCACGCCCGCGGCGCCGAGCAGGCGTTCCCGGCCGCGGCCGTGGTCGTCCACGGCGGCGTGGCCGTCACGACGTTCGTCCTGGTCTTCCTCACCGCCATGGGGGTCACCGGGGCCTAGCCCACCCTTTTCAGGACGGTCAGAGAGCGGTCGGCGAGGGTGACGGTGTCGCGCGCCTTGACGCGGGGCCGTTCGCCGGCCGTGCCGGATCCGGTGGTGCCGGGCTCGGCGGTTCCGGGCGTGCCGGGCTCGGCGGTGTCTAGGGCGAGCTCCCAGCGCTCGCCGTACTCGCCGCCGGGGAGAGTGAACTCGACGGGCTCGGCGCCCGCGTTGATCAGCAGGAGGAACGAGTCGTCGCGGACGCGGCGGCCCCGCGGGTCGGGTTCGGTGATGGCGTCGCCGTTGAGGAACACGCCGAGGGACTTGGCGAACCCGACGTTCCAGTCCTCGTCGGTCATGCTCTCCCCGGCGGGCGTCAGCCACGCGATGTCGGCCGCCGCGCCGGTGCCCGTCCCGGTGAAGAAGCGGCGGCGGCGGAACACCGGGTGGTCGTGCCGCAGCCTCGACAGGGTCCGGACGAACTCCGTGTCGTCGGCGCCCTCCCAGCGGACCCACGAGATCTCGTTGTCCTGGCAGTAGGCGTTGTTGTTGCCCCTCTGCGTGCGGCCCAGCTCGTCGCCGTGGGAGAGCATCGGCACGCCCTGCGACAGGAAGAGCGTCGCCAGGAAGTTGCGGCGCTGCCGGGCGCGCAGGTCGAGGACGGCGGCGTCGCGGGCCGGGCCCTCCACGCCGCAGTTCCACGAGCGGTTGTCGTCGGTGCCGTCCCGGTTGTTCTCGCCGTTGGCGTCGTTGTGCTTGTGGTCGTAGGAGACCAGGTCGGTCAGCGTGAACCCGTCGTGGCACGTCACGAAGTTGATGGACGCGAACGGCCGCCGCGCGCTGTGCTCGTACAGGTCGGACGAGCCGGTCAGCCGGGACGCGAACTCCGGCATCGTCGCGTACGAGCCGCGCCAGAAGTCGCGGACGGTGTCGCGGTACTTGCCGTTCCACTCCGTCCACAGCGGCGGGAAGTTGCCGACCTGGTAGCCGCCCTCGCCGACGTCCCACGGCTCGGCGATCAGCTTGACCTGCGACACCACCGGGTCCTGCTGGACGAGGTCGAAGAACGTCGAGAGCCGGTCGACGTCGTGCAGCTCGCGGGCCAGCGCGGACGCCAGGTCGAACCGGAAACCGTCGACGTGCATCTCCAGGATCCAGTAGCGCAGCGAATCCATGATCAGCTGAAGCGCGTGCGGGTTGCGGACGTTCAGCGAGTTCCCGCAGCCGGTGTAGTCGAGGTGGTAGCGCTTGTCGTCGTCGCGCAGCCGGTAGTAGGACGCGTTGTCGATGCCGCGGAACGACAGCGTCGGGCCCAGGTGGTCGCCCTCGGCGGTGTGGTTGTAGACGACGTCCAGGATGACCTCGATGCCCGCCTCGTGCAGGGCGCGGACCATCGCCTTGAACTCCAGCACCTGCTCCCCGCACCGCCCGGACGACCCGTACGCGTCGTGCGGCGCGAAGAACCCGATCGTGTTGTAGCCCCAGTAGTTGCCGAGGCCCCGCGCCACCAGCGCGTGCTCGGGGACCGACTGGTGCACCGGCATCAGCTCCACGGCCGTCACGCCGAGGTCGAGCAGATGGTCGACCAGCACCGGGTGCGCGAGGCCCGCGTACGTCCCGCGCTGCTCCTCCGGGATGCCGGGGTGCAGCCTCGTCAGGCCCTTGACGTGCGCCTCGTAGATGACGCTCTCGTGGTACGGGACGCGCGGCGGCCGGTCGTCCGCCCAGTCGAAGAACGGGTTGATCACCACGTTCTTCGGCATGTAGGGGGCGCTGTCGTCCTCGTTCAGGGCGTCCGGGTCGGCGAACCGGTACGAGAACAGCGACTCGTGCCAGCGGACGCCGCCGTCGACGGCCTTGCCGTAGGGGTCGAGCAGCAGCTTGGCCGGGTTGCAGCGGTGGCCCTCGCGCGGGTCGAACGGCCCGTGCACGCGGTACCCGTACCGCTGGCCGGGGCCGACGCCGGGCAGGTAGCCGTGCCAGACGAACCCGTCCACCTCGGGGAGCGTGCGCCGCGTCTCGCGTCCTCCGGCGTCGAACAGGCACAGCTCGACGCGGGACGCCACCTCGGAGAACAGCGCGAAGTTCGTGCCCGTGCCGTCCCAGGTGGCGCCCAGCGGATAGGGATCCCCGGGCCAGACCTCCCGCATGCGCTCCAACTCCTCGACCGGTCCGTCCTGGCGCGTCGACTCTGGCCTACCCACCGTCCTCCACCCCCCACCCCCACCCACCTCACGTGGGGAGGCGCCAGACGGTTTCGCCGTCGTCGGTGGTCTCGGGGGTGGGCCGGAGTCCGAGCTTGGCCGCGACGGCCTCGGACGGGCGGTTCTCCGGGTGGACGGTCGCGACGACGTCCCGGACGCCGTGCGCGAGCAGCCAGTCCAGCAGCGCGCGGGCGGCCTCGGTGGCGAACCCGAACCCCTGGTACGGCATCCCGACGACCCAGGCCACGGACGCGACGCGGCGCGGCGGGCCGGGCGTGACCGTCGATCCGGCGGACGCGGGCGCCACGGCATATGCGGGCGGCGCGGGCGTGATGGTCGCCTGGACGTATCCGATCGCCTGCCCGTCGCGGACGCGCCGGACGATCCAGTTCAGCCAGTACTCCTGGTGGAACGGCGCGGGACCGGCGACGAGATGCTCGTAGCGGGCGCGCAGCTCGGCCAGGGTGAGGGGCTCGCCGCCGATGTGGCGGTGCAGGCGCGGGTCGTCCAGGACGGGGGCCAGCTCGTCGGCGTGGTGGACGGCCAGCGGCTCCAGGACGAGGCGCTGGGTCCGGATCGGCTCCGCGAGCGGCCCGTACACTCCGCCGATCGTAGGCCCGGGCGGGCCCGGTGGCCGGGGCCGGTCAGAGCCGGCGTGTCCAGGCGCCGGGCGGATGCTGCTTCGGGGTGAGCCACAGCCACGGCTGGGAGTGGCGGAACGGCAGGTCGGTGCCGGGCTGCCAGGGGAACAGGCCCTCCGGGTTGGGCCAGACGACCTGCAGCATCGGCAGCGGCGGGCGCCGGTAGAACGCCACGGCCCCGCCGAACAGCGCGTCGTACCAGCGCGGCTCGACCTCGCGGAACGCCGCGGGCTGCCCGCGGACGACGCCGTCGCGGCGGTCGCCGTCCGCCGGGATCTTCCCCTCGGCGGTCTGCCGGCCGAGCGTGTTGAGCGACTCCTCCATCTCGTAGACGTCGCCGCCGAACATGGCCAGCTCGGGCGCGCCGTGGCTGTGCCACAGGCCGATCGTGTACGCCCAGCCGGGCCCGTCGTCGGGATGGACGAGGACGACGCTCCACCCGTACTCGGTGATGTGCACGATGGTGCGGAGCTGGAAGTTGTCCAGGCGGTCGCGGTCACCGTAGTCATTGCAGATGACGCAGGTGCACGGGGAGTGGCCGTCGGACATGACCTTCAGTTTACGATCTGGCGACCCTCGGTATCGCCCCGATTCCCCGCGGGTCACCAGAACACGCCGGTGTCCCGCGGCCTGGCCTCGTGGGCTGCGGGGACGTCGGGCTCGGCGAGGCGGCGGACGAGCACGGCGGCGAGCAGCATCGCGGCGGGCAGGCCGAGCGGCACGGCGGCGAGCGGCGCGACGGCGGCGACCTTCAGCGCGGTCCCGCCGAGCAGGCCCGCGACGCCGAGGTTGTCGCCCTGCCGCCCGGCCGGCGCGACGACCGCGACGACCGCGACGACCGCGGCCGGGAGCGCGAACACCTCGCCCAGCCGCCGGGCCAGCGCGCGGACGTCGGCGTCCGACCGCAGCCGCCCGGCCGCGTGCAGGTCGAGCAAGGCGTCCCCGTCGGGCAGCACGGTGACGCGGAACCATGCCCGCTGCGGCGGGGCGGGCCCGCCGCCGGTGCACCCGGCGAGCACGGCGACCGCGAGCAGCGCCGCGCCGAGCGCGGCGAGCCGTCGAACCGACACCCCGGGCCTCCCGACGCTGGACGGACTGGTCGCCGTCCCAGCCTGCCCGGACGAGATCGCACCCGCGTCTCGTTCCGGTGTCGGTGGCTTCTCCTCCGCAGCGCGGGGCGTTACGAAAGCGGCGCGAACCGGCCGCTTTCCGCCTGGGCGGGGGACGGGCCAGTACGTTGAGCCGACCGGTGAGGACCACAGGACCATCGGCACACCCCGCGAGGAAAGGGAGTTCCATGACCGACCGCGACACGGTGGAGCCCGCCGCCGTCCACTCCGACGTCCCGCACGCGGCCCGGATCTGGAACTACTGGATGGGCGGGAAGGACAACTACGCGTCCGACCGCGCCGCCGGGGACGCGGTGGCCGAGGTGTATCCGCAGATCGTCACGATGGCGCGGCAGTCGCGGCGGTTCCTCATCCGCGCCGTGCGCTTCCTCGCGGGCGAGTGCGGCGTCCGCCAGTTCATCGACATCGGGACCGGGCTGCCGACCATGCAGAACACCCACGAGGTCGCGCAGGGCGTGGCGCCCGAGTCCAGGATCGTCTACGTCGACAACGACCCGCTGGTGCTGGTGCACGCCAGGGCGCTGCTCGGCAGTACCACCGCGGAGGGCACGACCACGTACGTCCACGCCGACTACCACGACCCGGCCCGGATCGTCGCCGAGGCCGAGAAGGTCGTGGACTTCGGCGAGCCGACGGCGGTCATGTTCATGGGCGTGCTCGGCTACGAGCCCGACCTGTCCGTGGTGCGCGCCATCGTCGGACGGGTGATGGACGCGACGCCGTCCGGCAGCCATCTGGTGCTGTGGGACGGGACCGACACCGGCTCGGAGGTCGTCGAGGGCGCGGAGAAGCTCGTCGAGAGCGGCGGCGTCCCCTACATCCTGCGCGCTCCCGGGCAGCTCGCGCGGTGCTTCGAGGGCCTTGAGCTGGTCGAGCCCGGGCTCGTCCCGATCACGGAGTGGCGGCCGGACGGCGACGCCCCGACGGTCGACGCCTACGGCGCGGTGGGCCGTAAGCCCTGACCGAAATCCGGGAATCTGCCCGGCCGGAAATTTGGCATCGCTTGGTGGTTATGGCGGAGTTATCTCGTCGCGATCTTCGCGGCCCATACTCGGCGCTTGTCAGTTGACAAACGTCGTGTAAGGGGCATTGGTGACGGACGAGGAATTCCCGCCGTACGACTTCGACGTGGACACTCCCAACGCCGCCCGTATGTACGACTACTACCTGGGCGGCAAGGACAACTACCCGGCCGACCGGGAGGCCGCCGAGAAGATCATGGCGCTCGGGCCGAGCCGGGACATCTGCGTCGCCAACCGGCGGTTCCTCGGCCGCGCCGTCCGGCTCGCCGCCCGGGACGGCATCACCCAGTTCCTCGACCTCGGCACCGGCCTGCCCACCCAGGAGAACGTGCACGAGGTCGCCCAGCGGGAGGCGCCCGGCGCGCGCGTCGTCTACGTCGACTACGACCCCGTCGTGCTGGCCCACGCCCGTGCGCTCAAGGCCATCGACGCGACCACGACCGTCGTCCAGGAGGACGTCCGCAATCCGCGCGAGATCCTCGCGCACCCCGAGGTGCTGGGGATGATCGACTTCTCCGAGCCGGTCGCGGTGCTGTTCGTCGCCGTCCTGCACTGCCTGACCGACGACGAGGACCCGTGGGGCGTCGTCCGGACGTTCGCCGAGCGGATGGCCCCGGGCAGCCACCTGATCGTGTCGCACCTGACCGACGACGCCCACCCGGAGGTGGGCGCGGCGGCCCGGGAGGTCTACGACGGCGCCACCGCCCCGCTGATCCACCGCGGCCACGCCGCGATCTCCAGGTTCTTCGACGGGTTCGAGGTGCTGGAACCGGGCGTCACCGTGGTCAACCAATGGCGGCCGGACGACGATCTCGACCGGGAACGTCCCGGCGGGGAATGGTTCTACGTGGGAGTGGGGCGAAAGCCGTGAAAAGACTGGGCGCCGTTATCGCGGCGGGTCTCGTCCTGGCAGCGGCGTGCACCGATCCGGACGACGACGGCGGCTCGGGCTCGTCCGGAAAAGGCGACGCCAAGAGCATCGCGTTCTTCGGGTTCGCGAAGGCCAACTCGTTCACCCAGGCGACCTTCGAGGGCGTGAAAGAACAGGCGGCGAAATCGGGCGCGAAGGCGGAGTTCTTCGATTCCAATTTCGACGCGCAGACGCAGCTCCGCCAGCTCCAGGACGCGATCACGTCCAAGCGCTTCGGCGTGTTCGTGCTGCAGGCCAACGACGGCACCGCCGTCCTGCCCGCCGTGCGGCAGGCCGTCCGGGGCGGCATCGCGGTCGTCGTCCAGTTCACACCCGTCGGGACGCGCTACGACACCGCCGCGCCGCAGGTGCCGGGCGCGGTCTCGCTGGTGGACGTCCCGGTGCAGAACGGCAAGCAGCTCGGCGTCCTCGGCGTCGGCGCCTGCCAGGCCGCCAAGGCCAAGCCCTGCGAGGTCGCCTACCTGGAGGGGCTGAAGACGCTGCCGCTCGACAACGCGCGCACGAAGGCGGTCGTCGACGCGCTGAAGAGCACCAAGGACGTGAAGGTCGTCGCGCAGATCGAGGGCGGCTACACGCGCGACTCCGGCCGCAAGGCCATGCAGGACCTGCTGCAGGCGCACCCCGGCGTCGACGTGGTCATCGGGTCGTCGCAGGCGCTGTTCGGCGCCGAGGGCGTGGCGAAGGGCAAGGACATCCTGTACGTCGGCAACGGCGCGTCGCGGCAGGCGGTGACCGCCGTCCGCGAGGGCCGCTGGTTCGGGATCCCGTACCTGCCGGTCCGGACCGCCGGGGCGAAGGCCGCCGAGCTGGGGCTGGCGAAGGCGGGCGGCGAGGACGTCCCGGCGTCGACCGAGATCTCGTCCCTCGCGCCGAACGGGGGAACGCTCACCAAGGACCTGATCGTCTCGTCCGGGATCACCGGCGAGTACGACGAGTAGCGGCGTGGACGTCGCGCTCGACGGCATCGGCAAGAGCTACGGCGGGATCACCGTCCTGCACGACGTCTCGCTGACCCTGCGCGGCGGGCGGGTGCACGGCGTCGTCGGTGAGAACGGGGCGGGGAAGAGCACCCTGGCGCGCGTCCTGTGCGGGGCCGTCCCGGCGGACTCCGGGCGCGTCGCCGTGGACGGGGAGCCCGTCGCCGTCCGGACACCGCGCGACGCGCTGCGGCACGGGCTCGCGCTGGTCACGCAGGAGGGCGCGATCGTCCCCGGGCTCAGCGTGGCCGACAACGTCTTCCTCGGCGCCGCGTCCGGCCGCCGCCGCGGCCTGCGCGATCCGTCGGGCGACCGCCGCCGCCTCGCCGCCCTCCTCGACCGGACGGGGTTCGCGCTCGACCCGTCCGCCCGCGCCGGGGACCTGCCGCTCGTGCACCGCCAGCGGATCGAGATCCTGCGCGCGCTGGCCCGCGGCGCGCGCCTGATCGCGCTCGACGAGCCCACGGCCCTGCTGCCGGGGCCCGCCGCGGGACGCCTGCTCCGCCTGGTCCGCGACCTCGCCGAACGCGACGGCATCGCGATCGTGCTCATCTCGCACCGGCTGGAGGAGGTCCTCGCGTCCTGCGACACGGTCACCGTCCTGCGGGACGGGCGGCACGTCACCACCGCGCCCGCCGCCGGCCTGACGCCTCCGGACCTGCTGCGCGCCATGGTCGGACGTCCCGTCGAGCTGCGCTACCCCGAGCCCGAACCCGTCCCGGACGCCGCGCCCGTGGTGCTCGCCGTGCGGCGGCTGTCACGCGGGAACGCGGTGCGCGGCGTCAGCCTGGACGTCCGGGCGGGGGAGATCGTCGGCCTGGCCGGGCTCGTCGGCAGCGGCCGGACGGAGACGCTCCGGCTCGTCTTCGGCGCCGACCGCCCCGACGGCGGCGAGGTGACGATCGCAGGCCGCCCCGTCACCGGCGGGACGCCGTCCCGCGCCATGGCCCTCGGCGCCGGGCTGGTACCGGAGTCGCGCGCCGAGCAGGGGCTCGTCCTCGTCCGGTCCGCCGCCGAGAACCTCGCCCTGGCCAGCCTGCCCGATCGGCGCCGGTTCGGCTTCGTGCGGCGCCCCGCGGAACGGCGCGCCGTCGGGGAGGCGGCGGACGCGCTCGGCATCCGCGGCGCGGGGCTCGACCGTCCCGCCTGGACGCTGTCCGGCGGCAACCAGCAGCGGTCGGTGTTCGGCAAGTGGCTCGTCCGCTCGCCGCGCATCCTGCTGGTGGACGAGCCGACCCGCGGCGTCGACGTCGCCGCCAAGGCCGAGATCCACCGCCTGATCACCGGCCTGGCCGCCGGGGGCGTGGCGGTGCTGATGGCGTCCTCGGAGGTCGAGGAGGTGCTCGGCATCGCGCACCGCGTCCTGGTGATGCGGGACGGCCGCGTCGCGGGCGAGTTCCCGAGCGGCGCGAGCGCGGCGGACGTCCTGACGTCGGCGGGCCTGCGGTGAAGCTCCGGACGACGAAGGGCCGAACGGCTCGGGAGCGGGCGGTGCGGGGTCGGGCGGTGCGGGCGAGGGCCGTGAGATACACGGCGGTTCGCGATCACGGGATCGTCGTGGCCCTGGCCGGGCTGGTCGTCGCGCTGTCGTTGTCGACCGGCACGTTCCTCACCAAGGGCAATCTGGTCAACGTCCTCGACCAGGCCGTCGTCGTCGGACTGCTGGCGTGCGGCATGACGCTGTGCATCGTGTGCGGCGTGTTCGACCTGTCGGTCAGCGCCGTCCTGGCCGTGAGCGCGGTCGTCGCCGTCCTGGTCACCCAGTCCGCCGGGACGCCCGCCGGGTACGCGGCGGGCGTCGCGACCGGCGCGCTGATGGGCACGGTCACCGGGCTCGTCGTCGCGCTGTCGCGCGTGCACTCCTTCATCGCCACGCTGGCGCTCAGCATCGTCTACCGGGGCCTCGCGGTCGTCATCACCGGAGGCGCCATCGTCTACCCGCACGCGGATCAGCTCGACGCGTTCCAGACGCTGAGCCTGCCGACCGTGCTCGGCGGGGTCACCGTCCCGACGCTGGTCCTCGCGGGCGTCGCCGCCGCCTGCTGGACGCTGCTCGCCGCGACGACGTTCGGCCGGGCCGTCTACGCCGTCGGCGGCAACGCCGAGGCGGCGCGGCTGTCGGGCATCAGGATCGCGCCCGTCCGGGTCGCCGTGTTCGCCGTCAGCGGCGCCTGCGCGGGGACGGCGGGCCTCGTCATGACGACCCGCGCCGGCTCCGCCCAGGCGAGCCTCGGCTCCCTCCTCGAACTGACCGCGATCGCCGCGGTCGTCATCGGCGGGACGAGCATCCTCGGCGGCGAGGGCGCGGTGTGGCGCTGCCTCGTCGGCGTGCTGATCCTGACGCTCATCTCCAACGGGTTCAACCTGCTCGGCTGGGACCCCACCTACAAGCAGGTGATCGAGGGCCTGCTCATCCTGGCCGCCGTCACGCTCGACCGCCTCCTGCGCCGCCGAGCCTCGGGCTCACCCGCTCGCTGACGCTCCCCAGCCGCGCGCAGGCGGACAGACGGCCTTGTCGGGGGAAAGGGATAACCCGCCGGACGGCGTGATGGAATGCACCGCCAAAATACATACTTCCCGGCCGGGAATTGGTGTTCAACTGCTCCGAGAACGGCGGTTGTACACCGTTCCCGCTCGCCTTCCCTGGTATCGGACGAGGTCGTACGGCCCCGGCGGCGCATTGCGCACACGGGTCCCCTCCGCCAAGATGACATTCCGAAAGCAGCCGGGGGCGTCCGGACATGGCGTCTGCGAACCAGTGCTGGAAGCGGTTCGGCGACGAATCCTTTCGAGGATCCGGACGCTATCCAACTGGTTCCGGCCAACGACGACGATCGCGGGAGTGGCCGATGATTGAATCCGTAGTTGTGGTCGGCGGCGGCACGGCGGGATGGATGAGCGCCACCTATCTGAAGGCGGCGTTCGGAGACCGGCTCCGGGTCACCGTCGTCGAGTCCGACCGCATTCCGACCATCGGCGTCGGAGAGGCCACCTTCAGCACGGTCCGCCATTTCTTCGAGTACGTGGGCCTGGACGAGCGGGTCTGGATGCCGCAATGCGGCGCGAGCTACAAACTGGGCATCCGCTTCCAGGACTGGGCGGCGCCGGGCAAGCACTTCTACCACCCGTTCGAGCGCCTCCGGGTCGCCGACGGATTCGACATGGCGAACTGGTGGCTGCGGATCGGTGAGCAGGACCAGGGCTTCGACCGCCAGTGCTTCATCACGCCGGCGCTGTGCGAGGCGCAGCGCTCGCCCCGGAAGCTGGACGGTGAACTCTTCGTCGTCGACGCCGACCACGCGCTCGGACGCTCGACGCTGGCGGAGCAGCGCGACCAGTTCCCGTACGCCTACCACTTCGACGCGGCCCGGCTCGCGCTGTTCCTCACCAAGTTCGGCGTGGAGCGCGGCGTCCGGCACGTCCGCGACGACGTGCTCGACGTGGCCCAGGACGAGCGGGGCTGGATCACCCACGTCACCACCCGGGAGCACGGCGACCTGGCGGCCGACCTCTTCATCGACTGCACCGGCTTCCGCGGCATGCTGATCAACAAGACGCTCGGCGAGCGGTTCCAGTCGTTCCAGGACGTGCTGCCCAACAACCGGGCGGTCGCCCTGCAGGTGCCGAAGGACGACCAGGAGCGCGAGGGCATCGCGCCCTACACCACCGCGACGGCGATGCCCGCCGGATGGATCTGGACCATCCCCCTGTTCGGCCGGATCGGCACCGGATACGTCTACTCCGACGAGTTCTGCACCCCGGAGGAGGCCGAGGCGGCGCTGCGCCAGTACGCCGCACCGGGACGGGACGACCTCCCCGCCAACCACATCCGGATGCGGATCGGCCGCAACGAGCGGTCCTGGGTGAACAACTGCGTCGCCGTCGGCCTGTCGAGCGGGTTCGTCGAGCCGCTGGAGTCCACCGGCATCTTCTTCATCCAGCACGGGATCGAGCAGCTCGTGCGGCACTTCCCCGACCAGCGCTGGGACCCGCAGCTGCGCGCGGCGTACAACCAGCGGATCAACCGCGCCATCGACGGCGTCAAGGAGTTCCTCGTCCTCCACTACCGGGCCGCGGCGCGCGACGACGGCCCCTACTGGAAGGAGGCGCAGGTCCGCCCGATCCCGGACGGCCTCCAGGAGCGGCTGGCGACGGCCGCCAGCTTCCCGCTCGACGAGGAGACCATCTACCCGCACTACCACGGGTTCGAGACGTACTCGTGGAACACGATGCTGCTGGGCCTCGGCCGTCGGCCGAGCAGGGCGCGTCCGGCGCTGGCGATGATCGACCCGAGCCGGGCGACCGAGGAGCTGGCCCGGATCCGCGCCGACGCGGACCAGTTCGTCGCGAACCTGCCGAGCTGCTACGAGTACCTCGCCTCGATCAACTGAGCCGCCTCCCCGCGGGCGCGCCCGCGCGGGCGTCAGCCGATCTTCGGGGTGGCGCGAGCGATGATCGCGTCGAAGTCGAGGCCGGCGGGGAGGGTGCCGTAGGCGTGGCCCCCCTCGCCGCCGAGGCGGGCGGAGCAGAAGGCGTCCGCCACCGCCGGGTGACCGTGCCTGACCAGCAAGGACGCCTGCAGGACGAGCGCCAGCCCCTCGGCGATCCGGCGGGCCCGCACCTCCACGCTCTCGAGGTCGAGCAGGGAGTCCTTGACCTGCCGGACGGCGGCGTCCAGGCGCCGGTCGGCCCCGGCGGCGAGCTCCACCTCGGCGAAGAACGCGGGCAGCGCCTGCGGCTCCTTCACGACGGCCCGGAGGAGGTCCAGCGCGGCGACGTTGCCCGAGCCCTCCCAGATCGAGTTCAGCGGCGACTCGCGGAAGAGGCGCGGCATGGCGGACTCCTCCACGTAGCCGTTGCCGCCCAGGCATTCGAGCGCCTCGGCGGCGTGCGCGGGCCACCGCTTGCAGATCCAGTACTTGCCGGCGGCGAGCGCGACCCGCCTGAACGCGGCCTCGGACTCGTCGCCGCGCGCCGACCGGTCGGTGGCGGCCGCGAGCCGCAGCATCGTGATCGTGGCCGCCTCCGACTCGACCGCGAGGTCGGCGAGGACGTTGCGCATCAGCGGCTGGTCGATCAGATATCTGCCGAACGCACTGCGATGCGCGGTGTGGTGGGCGGCGACGGTCACGCCGTGCCGCATCCCGGAAGCCGCGCCGATCACGCAGTCGAGCCGGGTCATGTTCACCATCTCGATGATGGTGCGCACCCCGCGGCCCTCGTCCCCGACCCGCCACGCGGCCGCGTTCTCGTACTCCACCTCGGCGGACGCGTTGGACCTGTTGCCGAGCTTGTCCTTGAGCCGCATCAGCCGCAGCGGGTTCAGCGCGCCGTCCGGCAGGACGCGCGGGACGAGGAAGCAGGTGAGGCCGTCCGGCGCCTGCGCGAGCGTCAGGAACACATCGCACATCGGGGCGCTGGTGAACCACTTGTGGCCGGTGAGCCGGTACGTCCCGTCCGGCTGCGGCACGGCCCGCGTGGTGTTGGCGCGGACGTCCGACCCGCCCTGCTTCTCCGTCATCGACATGCCGGCGAGCAGCGCGTTCTTCGTGAGCGGGGCGCGCAGGCCGAAGTCGTACTCGCGCTTGGCCAGAAGCGGCTCGTAACGCGCGGCCAGCTCCGGCGACCGCCGCAGCGCCGGGACGGCCGCGTACGTCATCGAGATGGGGCAGCCGTGGCCCGCGTCCACCCGCCACGTGTAGAACTTGGCGGCCCGCGCGACGTGCGCACCCTCCCGTGGATCGGTCCACGCGGAGCCGTGCAGCCCGTGCGTCACCGCGACGTTCATCAGCTCGTGCCACGCCGGGTGGAACTCGACCTCGTCGATCCGGTTCCCGTACCGGTCGTGGGTGCGCAGGACGGGCGGATGCTCGTTCGCGAGACGTCCCTGCTCCTGGGCCCGCGCCGTCCCCGCCAGCCGGCCGAGCTCGCGCACCTCGGCCTCGGCCCACCCGGCGCCCTCCCGCTCCAGCCCGTCCAGCAGGACGGCGTCGTCGGCCACGTCGTGCCCGGCGAGCGGGGGAACCTGATTGACCACCTCGTGCGTCACCGTGCCGCTCCCGTGTCCCGATCCTGCGCGTCCCGTATGCCCGCGTTCGAGCCGCTGTCACGCAGGATACAGAACCGCGTTCGGGCGACAGTTGATCATGCCGGTACGCTGGTCCGGCGTCCATCCTCCTGAAGTGGTGGGGTGATCTCGTCCGCGCGGCGGATTGCCCAGGGTCACCGGGGGCATACCGTCGGAACCATGAGTCAGTCCAGTCCGCAGCCGGAGCGGCCGTCCCCGAGCCGCCCGCGGGACGGGCGGCAGGACCTGCACCCCGACCGGCCCGTCGATCCCCTCGACGCGGTCGCCGCGGTCCCCGAACCGGCGCCCGCGCCCGAGGCGGTCCGCGCCTCCGACGACGAGCGGGAGGCCGTCGTCGAGCGGCTGCGGATCGCCTCCGTCGAGGGACGGCTCACCTTCGAGGAACTGACCGAGCGCACCGAGGCCGCCTACGCGGCCGTCACCCGCGGCGACCTTGAGGACATCACCGCCGACCTGCCCGGCATGGGCGCTCCGGGCGCCGCCCCCGCGCCGGTCCAGGTCAAGCGCAGGTTCAGCGCGGTCATGGGCGACTGCAAGGAGCGCATCGTCGGCCGCATCGACGGTCCGCTGGAGGCCGTCTCGGTGATGGGCGACGTCGAGCTCGACCTGCGCGGCGCGCAGGTACCCACCGGCGAGGTCAGCATCACCGCGACCGCCGTGATGGGCGACGTCAAGATCATCGTGCCGGACGGCGTCACCGTGGAGCTGACCGGCCGCAACATCCTCGGCGACCGGAAGGTCTTCGTCCGCGACCCGCTGCCGGGCGCCCGCGTCCCCGTCGTCCGCGTCACCGCGCACGCCGTGATGGGCGACGTGAAGATCGTGGACGACGCGCACCACGCCCCCGTCCGCCGCGCCATCGCCTCCTGGTGGCGCGACCGCACCTGACCCGGGGTCCGCCCAGGGTCAGACCGCCGCGAGCGTGCTGGAGCTTTCCAGGGCCTCGTCGTAGCGATGCACGATCAGGTCGGCGACTTCCGGGGCCGCGCCGAGGACGGACGACACCGCGCCGGCGCCCGCCGCGAGCGACTCCGCCCTGACCTTGTCGGCGAAGTAGCCCGGCGCCAGGAAGTACGACGCCACCGCCACCCGCGGAGCGCCCGCGTCGAGCAGCGCCGCCACCGCCTCGGCCGGAGTCGGCCGGACCGCCGACGCGTAAGCGGGGACCACGTCGCGCCAGCCGCGCGACCGCCACTCCCGGGCCAGCCGCGCGATCGTGGCGTTGGCGGACGCGTCGCTGGACCCCGCCGATACCAGGACGACCGCCGTGCCCGGGTCGCCGGGCTCCACGCCCGCCTCGGCGAGGCGGCGCTCCAGCGCGTCCATCAGGAGGGGGTGCGGGCCGAGCGTGCCGGCGGTGCGGAGGCTCAGCCGCGGGTGCCGCCCGCGCACCCGGTTCAGCACGCCCGGGATGTCGGACTTGCTGTGGTACGCGGCCGTGAGCAGCAGCGGCAGCACGACCGCGGCGTCGACGCCGTCGCGGGCGAGGCCGTCCAGGAGGCGGCCCGGCGCGGGCGCCGAGTGGTCCAGGAACGAGGCGTGCACGGGCACGTCCGGGCGGCGGGCCCGGACGGCGTCGAGCAGGCGGGCGACGGTCTCGGCGGCGCGGGGGTCCCGGCTGCCGTGCGCCACGGCCACCATCGGCCGGCCCGCGGGGTTCACGAGGTTCACAGAGTTCACGAGGTTCACAGGTGGATGCCGCATTCGACCTTGCCCAGCCCGGCCCAGCGGCCGCTGCGCGGGTCCTCGCCGGGCGCGACCGGACGCGTGCACGGCGCGCAGCCGATCGACGGGTAGCCGTCGTAGTGCAGCGGGTTGACGAGCACCCCGTTGTCCTCGATGTAGTCGTCCATCTCCTTCTGCGTCCAGTCGAGGATCGGGTTGACCTTGACCATGCCGCGCTTGCGGTCCCACTCGACGACCCTCCGCTCGCGGCGGCTCGCGGTCTCGTCGCGGCGGATGCCGCTGAACCACGCCATGTAGCCCTCGAGCGCGCGGCCGAGCGGCTCCACCTTGCGCAGGTGGCAGCACAGGTCGGGGTTGCGGCCGAACAGCCGCGGGCCGAGCGCGGCCTCCTGCTCCTCCACCGTCCGGGACGGCGTGACGTTGATGACGTTCACCGGGTAGACGGCCTCGACCGCGTCCCGGGTCCCGACCGTCTCGGCGAAGTGGTAGCCGGTGTCGACGAACAGCACGTCGATGCCGGGCTTCACCTTCGACACCAGGTGGATCAGCGCCGCGTCCGACATGGACGACGTGAGGCAGATGCGGTCGCCGAACGTGGCGACGGCCCAGCGGATGACCTCCAGCGTGGGCGCGCCGTCCAGCGCGGTGGCCGCCGATTCGACGATGTCTTCCAGGTCGAGGGTCGGTCTGTCGGTCTCCAGAAGAGTCATCGGGGGATCTCCTTGCTCGCGGTGCGCGGAGCTCCGACACCGAGGAACTTCAACGTGAAGGAACGAAGGCAGTCGGGGCAGAACCACGACCCGTGCTCCGCACGGGGTTCGAGGCTCTCCTCGCCGCAGTAGGGGCAGTAGAACGGCGCCATGCGCTCGCCCCCGCCGGCCGTCATTTGAGGTCCGCCTCGTCGGCGCGCCGCGCCCAGTCGGCGAACGTCTCGCCGTCGGCGCGCTGCGCGTCGTACCTGCGGACGATCCGCTCGACGTAGTCGGTCAGCCCGGCCGACGTGGTCTTCAGCCCGCGGACCTTCTTGCCGAACGACGCGCCGAGCTGCCCGCCGAGATGGATCTGGAAGCCCTCGACCTGGTCGCCGTTCTCGTCCACGACGAGCTGGCCCTTCAGGCCGATGTCGGCGACCTGGATGCGGGCGCACGCGTTCGGGCAGCCGTTGACGTTGATGGTGAGCGGCTGCTCGAAGTCGGGGAGCCGCTTCTCCAGCTCGTCGATCAGGTCCATCGACCGCTGCTTGGTGTCGGTGATCGCGAGCTTGCAGTACTCGATGCCGGTGCACGCCATCGTCTGCCGCCGGAACGTGGACGGACGCACCTGCAGGTCGTGCTTCGCCAGCGCGTCGGCGAGCGCCTCGGTGTGCTCCTCCGGGACGTCAAGGATCACCATCTTCTGCTCGATGGTCGTCCGCACCCGGCCGGAGCCGTACCGGTCGGCGAGGTCGCCGATGACGCCCAGCATCTCGCCGCTGACCCGGCCGACGCGCGGCGCGAACCCGACGTAGAAGTTCCCGTCCTGCTGCGGGTGGATCCCGACGTGGTCGCGGCGGGGGAGCGGGGCGGCGGGCTCGGGGCCGTCCGGCAGCGCGTAGCCGAGGTACTCCTTCTCCAGCACCTCGCGGAACTTCGCGGCGCCCCAGTCCTTCATCAGGAACTTCAGCCGGGCGCGGCTCCGCAGCCGCCGGTACCCGTAGTCGCGGAAGATCGACGTGACGCCGTGCCACACCTCGGTGGCCTGCTCCGGCTTGACGAACACGCCGAGGCTCTGGGCGAACATCGGGTTCGTGGACAGCCCGCCGCCGACGAACACCTGGTACCCGGTCTCACCGGCCTCGTTCACGACGCCGACGTACGCGATGTCGTTGATCTCGTGGACGGTGCAGTGCGCCGTGCACCCCGACAGCGCCGTCTTGTACTTGCGCGGCAGGTTGGAGAACTCCGGGGACCCGATGTACCTGTCGTGGATGTCGCGGAGCTGCGGCGTCGCATCGATGACCTCGTCGGCCGCGATCCCGGCGAGCGGGCAGCCGATGATGACGCGCGGGACGTCGCCGCACGCCTCCATCGTGTGCAGCCCGACCGCTTCGAGCGCCTCCCAGATCGCCGGGACGTCCTCGATCCGCACCCAGTGCAACTGGACGTTCTGCCGGTCGGTGATGTCGGCGGTGCCGCGCGCGTACCTGGTGGAGACGTCGGCGATCGCGCGGAGCTGCGGGCCGCTCAGCTGGCCCCCGTCGATCCGCACCCGCATCATGAAGTAGCGGTCTTCGAGGTCCTCGTCCTCCAGGGCGCCGGTCTTGCCGCCGTCGATGCCGGGCTTGCGCTGCGTGTACAGGCCCATCCAGCGGAAACGGCCGCGCAGGTCGGCGGGGTCGATCGAGTCGAAGCCGGCCTTGGAGTAGATGTCGATGATGCGGCGGCGGACGTTCAGGCCGTCGTCGTTCTTCTTGTTCTCCTCGTTCTTGTTGAGGGGTTCACGGTAGCCGAGGGCCCACTGGCCCTCGGCCTTCTTGCGCTTGATCGCGGGTGGCACGGCGCGCGTCCTCATCTGTGGTGTGAGGGACGCGTAGCGCACCGGCAGTCTGAGGCAGCCGGCTCGACGCTGAGCTGGGTGGAGTCAACGGTGACGCCGATGCACCACGCGCCCGGCTGAGCAGGGGCGTGGTCGGAGCGTCACCGACAGATCGCGCTGCGAACGCGGAGGAAGTCGACGTGCCGGCGCTTGGCCAGCAACGGGTCCGCGGCAGTCATACCTGAACTCTGACACGCCGTCTCGCGGCCTGTCCAGTTACGACCGGCACCGGGACGGGTGAGATGCGTCATCCTTGCCGCCTCCAGTTCACCGGGGGCTCGGCGTCCTCGCCGGGGTCGGGGCCGGTCTCTCCGGCGGTTTCGGGAGGCCCGCCCGCGCGTGCGGCCGGGCCCGGGTGGTGCTGGCAGTCGCACCAGGACCCGCCGCGGCACTCCTCGTGGCGGCGCTCTCGGCACGACTCGCAGATCACGCCTCCCATTGTCGCCGATGGAGGCGGGTGCCCGGTCCGCGCCTAGACGATCATGGTCGGGTGGACGTTCCGCGCCGTCAAAGCGGGTATGGACCAGGAGACGGGCGGGGAACCTGAGACGCGCCTGCGAGATGATGGGCCGGGAAGGACGGTCGGGACGCGACGCGCGGAGCGGATCACCGAGATGAGCGGAGCGAACCGGGGTGTGTGGGGGGCCGGCCCCCCACGGGAGACTCGGATGGGCGATGCGGCATGTTCCGGACGCGTAACGGCCTACGGTGGGGCGGTGTGACCACCGTCTCCGACGCCGCGGGCGTCTCCCCGGCCGGGGACTCCGACTCCGAGACCGAGACCGGCCCCGACGGCCCCGCCGTCCCGGACTCCGGCGACCGCACCGCCCAGGACTCCGGCGATCGCACCGTCCCCGATTCCGGCGACCCCGCCGACCCCGCCGACCAGGACTCCGGTGGACGGGACGGGGAGCGTGATCGCGCCCCCGCGCCCTTGCGCGCGCGTGTGCGCGGCGGGGTGGGGGCGTCCGGGCGGGTCGGCTGGACGCTGATCAAGGGCACCGCGGTCGGCGCGTTCCGCTACCGGGTGACCGGCCTAGCCGCCGAGGCCGCGTTCTTCGCGCTGCTGTCGCTGCCGCCGCTGGTCATCGGGCTGATCGGCACGATGGGCCACCTGCGCGGCGTGATCGGACCGGACACCGTGAACGACATGCGCAACTGGGTGATCGAGAACGCCCAGCAGGTGCTGACCGGGCCCGCGGTCGACGACACCGTCGAGCCGCTGCTCAAGGAGGTGATCGAGGGCGGCCGTCCGGACATCGTCTCGGTCAGCTTCCTGATCTCGCTGTGGGCGGGCTCGCGGGCCACGAACGTCTACGTCGACACGATCACCATCGCCTACGGGATGTCCGGCATCCGCGGCGTGATCCGCACCCGGCTGCGCGCGTTCCTCCTCTACCTCATCGGCCTGCTGGTCCTGGTGATCGTCATCCCGCTGCTGGTGGCCGGGCCCACGCTGGTGCGGGAGGCGTTGCCGGAGAGCGCCGAGGCGGTCCAGCTGCTGTACTGGCCGGTCGTCGTGGGCCTGTCGATCGTCTTCCTCGCGACCCTGTACCACGTCAGCGTCCCGGTGCGGACGGCCTGGTCGCGCGCCGTGCCGGGCGCGGCGCTCGCGCTGCTTATCTGGATCATCGGCAGCATCACGCTCCGGGTCTACCTCACCGGCTCGCTGAGCGGCGTGTCGGTGTACGGGTCGCTCGCCGCCGCGATCGCGGTGCTGGCCTGGCTGTACGTCGCGGCGCTCGCGGTGCTGATCGGGGCGACGCTGAACGCCGAGATCGACCGGCTGTGGCCGAGCGAGATCACCGCGCGGGCGCGGGCGGAGCTGGCCGACAAGGCCGCGGAGGCTACCGACGGAGACGACGCGGCCGCCCCGGACGAAGGTAAAAACAGCGCCGATTAGGGTCTTGAAAAGGTCAAACATGTCGTAGCCTCGCCTGACATGACCCCCCGAGAGGACACCGGCCGGCTCCGGACCGTGACCGGCACGATCGCGACGTCCGAGATCACCGGGCCGGTGCTCTCCCACGAGCACCTGCAGATGGACCTGCGCTGGGCCGCGCGCCCGCGGCTCGTGGAGTCCGACCCGGGCCGGTGGCTGGACGAGGAGAAGTCCGTCCAGCGGGAGCTCGCGGCGCTGCGCCGGGAGCACGGCCTCGGCCTCGTCGTCGACCTGACGTGCTCCGGCATGGGACGCAACGCCGCCGCGCTGGCCCGGATCAGCGCGGGGGCGCGGGTCGCGGTCGTCGCCGGGACGGGCGTGTTCACCGAGCCGTTCCACCCGTCGTTCG
Source organism: Actinomadura sp. 9N215 (assembly GCF_044326345.1). Classification (NCBI taxonomy): domain Bacteria; kingdom Bacillati; phylum Actinomycetota; class Actinomycetes; order Streptosporangiales; family Thermomonosporaceae; genus Actinomadura; species Actinomadura sp. 9N215. The sequence continues at coordinate 22,870 of NZ_JBIRBA010000030.1, forward strand.
TCCGCGAGGCCCTGCAGGGCGGGGAGGCCCTGCAGGCGAGCGAGGCGGTGGGGACGGCCGAGGGCGCGGACGGGCGGTCGGGCGTCGAGCGGCTCGCGGAGCGGCTGCTCGCCGAGGTCGGCTTCGGCATGGACGGGACCAACTCGCTGCCCGGCGTCATCGGCGAGATCGGCACGTGGGGCGAGGCGCCGACGGAGACGGAGGAGCTGTGCCTGCGCGCCGCCGCGCGGGCCGCCCGCTACTCGGGGCTGTCGGTCGCGACGTACGGCCGCGCCGGTCTCGCCCAGCTGGAGATCCTCACGGGGGCCGGGCTGTCCCCGGGCCGCGTCGCCGTCGGCCAGCAGGACCGGGTGGACGACCCCGGCCAGCACCGCAAGATCGCCGAGACGGGCGCGTACGTGTCGTTCGGCACGCTCGGCCTCGCCGGGGACGACGACGCGGCGATCGGCGCCCGCGTCCGCTGCGTCATGGACCTGCTGGAGGCCGGGCACGCGTCGCAGGTGCTGCTGAGCACCGGCGTGTCCCGGATGACGCAGATCACCCGGTACGGCGGCGGGGGCTTCGGGTACCTCTTCGACGCGTTCCTGCCCGCGCTGCGCGTCGCCGGCGCGGACGACGCGACCCTCGACGCCGTCCTGCGCGACAACCCGCTGCGCTGGCTCACCGGCGCCTGACGGCCGGCAGGCGCTCCCATACAGGCATTTACCTCTGTATGAGACGCCATATGCGCCTGTAACGGCGGCGGGAGTGGGTAGGGGTGACCCCGGAAGGGGGTGCGCCGATGTCCTGGAAGAGACCCGCACGCGACCGCGGCGACGTCCAGCGGACCGAGACCGTCCGGCTCCCCTACGCCGACCGCACGGAGGCGGGCCGGGTGCTCGCCGAGCGGCTCGTCCCGCTGGGGCTGGACGGCGCCGCCGTCCTCGCGCTGCCGCGGGGCGGCGTCCCCGTCGGGTACGAGATCGCGCGGCGGCTCGGGTCCCCGCTGGACGTCCTGGTGACCCGCAAGATCGGATACCCGCCGCAGCCGGAGCTCGGGGTCGGGGCGATCGCCGAGGGCGGCTCGCCCGTGTTCGACGGCGACCTGCTGGAACGGCTCGGGCTCCGTCCGGAGGACCTGGCCGCGACGGTGGCCGCGGAGCGCGCCGAGCTGGACCGCAGGGTGGCGGCCTACCGGCGCGGGCGGCCGCTGCCCGAGACGTCCGGGCGGCCGGTGATCGTCGTGGACGACGGCCTCGCCACGGGCGGGACGGCGCGCGCCGCCGTCCGGGCGCTGCGCGAGCGGGGGCCGTCCCGGCTGGTGCTCGCGGTGCCGGTGGGCGCCGCGGAGACCGTCCGCGACCTGGAGCCCGAGGTGGACGACCTAGTGGTGCCGGCCGCGCCGTGGGAGTTCCGCGCGGTCGGCCAGTGGTACCGCGACTTCGACCAGCTCACCGACGACGACGTGATCGCCTGGCTGGACCGGGCGGCGAAGGCCAGGAAGGCGACCTGAGCCCGCCCCGGACGCGGACGCGCCGGACGCGGACGCGCCGGACGTGAGCGCGCCGGACAGGGGCCGGGCGACGAGGGCCGCCGGACGGGAGCGGGGCGGACGAGGGCGGGCGGCGGAAAATGGTGTGGCGAGTTTCTGTGAAATGGCCACGCCGGGGGAGGCGTTGCGGTAAAAGCGCGGTTCGGCGGAAAGTCGGGACCGTTGTGACGCAGATGTGACGCACATGTGACGAAGCGGCCGGGCCCCGTCCGGGGGAACGGGGCCCGGGCAACGCAAACGGCCCCGCGGGGCGGGGCCGTGACGTTTTCTCGGTGGCGTGCCGGGGTTCGCGATGGGAGCGTTCTGGCGGCCTGCTTACGGGCCTTGCCGGTGACTACGCGGCGTTGGCGCGGCGCATCCGGCGACGGCGCTCGGACGCGCGCTCGTCTTCGTTCAGACCGCCCCACGTGCCGTACTTCTCGGGCCTGGAAACCGCGTAGTCCAGGCACTCCGTGCGGACGGGGCAGCCCATGCAGATCTGCTTCGCCTTGCGCTCGCGGATCTCCCGCTCGGGCTGACGCTCACCGTCGGGACCGAAGAAGAGGACGAGGTCTTCCCCCCGGCACGCCGCGGCGTCCTGCCAGCCCCAGCTGGGACGAGGGAGGTTTGCCTGCCGACGTACCTGAGCCATGGAACACCCACCTTGATTGGTTCGAACAATTTCGGGACATGGACGCTCGACATGCTTCGGGTGACATGAGTCAGAAGCGCCGAATGTTCCAACGTCTGGAGTTGCCGCTCTGTTCCCCGTCCGGTTACTCCGGAAACCTGGGGACGTGCGACAGGGAGACCCACGAATGGGGCCTCAGAGAGATTACACGAGGGCCGCCTCGTTGAGAAGGGTGAGTTCCCTAACAACGTAGGTTCTCAGGTTCTCCTCGCAGTCGGGCCCACAAGGGGCGGACTGCTGGACGGCGTCCACGATGATGTGGTAACGGCTTCCCCGTACTTCAACAACGGCCTCGTACCCGGATGTTCCCGCGACGGGCCGGACGGCGACGCCGGCCACGTCGGCCAGCCCGAGCCGGCCCGTGCGCGCCCGGATGAAGTGCTCGACGGCCTGCGCCGGCTCGGAGGTCCCGGCGCGTCCGCGCAGCCGGTCGAGGACGACCTCGCCCCGCAGGTAGGCGTTCGCCGCCGCGACGGCGTCCGTCTCGCCGAGGTTGCCGTAGCACAGCCCGTGGGGGAGGCACACCAGGTTGGCCGCGAAACGGTCGCCGCCGACGTGCGTGGTCTCCCAGACCAGGTCGACGAAACGCGCGGTGAGCGCGCGGGCCAGCGGCGCCCCGGTGCGGGCGCAGCAGGCGTTGCGGCGCCCGTGCGTGCAGACCAGGAACACCGGCTCCGGTGTCCGCTCCCCGAGGCCCGGCGACAGTCCGGCGGCGAGCGCGTCCAGGTCGAGCGACGCCAGCTCGGCGGGGTCGGCGAGTTCGCGTCCCTCGGTCCAGACCTCGCCGCCGCGCGAGAACGCGGCGTAGACCTGGAGGGGCGGGGTGGCGCGGCGTCGTCCGGCGCGGCGGATCAGCTGGGGCCGGACGCCCGCCCGCTTCGCGGCCCGGACGGCCTCGGCGACCGGTGCGGGACGGGCGAGGTCCTCGACGCGCTCGGGCCATGGGCCGGGGTGCTCGACGAGCAGCCAGGAGCGCGCCTTCTCGGTGGCGCTCGCCAGGCACGGCCGCTCGCCGGTGTGGCTCCCCGGGCAGTGGCCGCAGCCCTTGCCGCGCGTCACATGGACCCCCCGTTGATCTCTGGTGAATTAGGTAAGGGTAACCTAAGGCCCCGGCGCGGCGCCAAGTGGGGATGCCGCAGTTGAACATGCAGGACACGGTGCCTGAGCAGTCAGCACACCGTGCCCGAGCGGTCAGCCCAGAGCGCCGGGCGGCTCACCGCAGGGGGTGCCGGGACGCTCACCGCAGGGTGTGCTCGGGCGGTCAGTGCAAGGGTGCCCGGGCGGTCAGCGCAAGGTGCTTGAGCGGTCAGTGCAGGGGTGCTTGAGCGGTCAGTGCAGGGGTGCTTGAGCGGTCAGTGCAGGGGTGCTTGGGCGTCAGTGCAGGGCGGTGCGGGGCAGCAGCGCCTCGGCGGCCGGGAGCGCGGCCGCCCGGTCGGACGCGACGAGCCCGATCCGGGTGCGGCGGTCCAGCAGGTCGCCGGCGTCGAGGGCGCCCTCGTGCCGCACCGCCCACGCCAGCTCCACGCCGAGCACAGGCAGCCCCGGGACGACCGGTTCCAGCAGCGCCGGGTCGTCCTCGGCGAGCGCGCACAGCAGCGGCGCCTCGACCCCGTACCGCTGGACGAGGCGCGACGGCGCGTCCAGCGCGTCCAGCCGCTCGCGCGTGGCGGCGCCGACGAGCGGGAGGCGGGCGGTACGGCTCGGCCCCGCGCCGAGCCCGCGGGCCCGGACGGCCGCGTCGACGGCGTCCTGCGCCATCCGCCGGTAGGTGGTGAGCTTGCCGCCGACGATCGTGACGACGCCGTCCCGCGAGGTCAGCACGGCGTGCCGGCGGGAGATGTCGGCGGTGGCCTTGCCGTGGTCCACGTCCAGCAGGGGACGGAGCCCTGCGAACGCGCCGATCACGTCCGCGCGCCGGACGGGGACGTCCAGCGCCGAGCCGAGCATGTCGAGCAGGAACCCGATCTCCCCGTCCGTCGGCTCCGGGACGTCGGGGACCGGCCCGTCGGCGGGCTCGTCGGTCAGGCCGACGTAGACGCGGCCGTCGCCCTGCGGCATCACCAGCAGGAACCGGCTGGAGGTCCCCGGGACAGGGATCTGCATCCCCGCGGTCAGCCCGCGCAGCGTCTCCGCCCGCACCACGATGTGCGTCCCGCGCGACGGGCGCAGCCGCACCCCGTCGACGAGGCCGCCCGCCCACACCCCGGTCGCGTTGATGACCGAGCGCGCGCGGACGGTGAACTCGCGGCCGGTCAGCTCGTCCCGGACCCGCGCCCCGTCGCCGCCGAGCGCGACGGCGCGGCAGCGGGTCAGGACGCGGGCGCCGTGCCCGGCGGCGGTCCGGGCGATCGCGGTGACGAGCCGCGCGTCGTCGGCGAGCTGGCCGTCCCACGACAGCAGGCCGCCGCGCAGCCCGTACGGGCGCAGCGCGGGCGCGAGCCGCAGCGTCTCGACCGCCGACAGGCGGCGCGGTCCCGGCAGCACCGAGCGCGGGGTGCGGGCGGCGAGCCGCAGCGCGTCCCCCGCGTGGTACGCGGCCAGGGTGGCGAAGGCCCGGGTGCGCGGCATCAGCGGCGTCAGCGGCGTCACGAACGGGAGCGCCCGGACGAGGTGCGGCGCCGTGCGCCGCATCAGCACGCCCCGCTCGACGGCGCTCTCGTGCGCGACGTCCAGCTGCCCGGCCGCGAGGTACCGCAGCCCGCCGTGGATCAGCTTGGAGCTCCACCGGGAGGTGCCGAACGCCAGGTCGTGGGCGTCGATCACGGCGACGGACAGGCCGCGGGACGCGGCGTCCAGCGCGGCGCCCGCCCCGGTCGCGCCGAGGCCGACGACCAGGACGTCCACCACCTCGCGGGGCAGCGCGGCGAGTTCGCGTTCCCTGCGGGCGGCGTCGAGCGACGTCCGCGGGTCGGGTTCCGGAGATTTCACGGCGCGAGCATCCTTTCCAGGATGTGGTGCAGGTCGGCGTCGAAGGCGTCGGAATCGAGGTCGGCGTCGGCGTCGTCGATCATGGTCGGCGCCGACAGCACGTAGGACTGGACGACCAGCAGCACCGCCCGCGCCTGCCGCTCCGGATGGCCGGGGCGGATCGTCCCGTCGGCGTGGCCCGCCCTGAGCGCCTCCTGGAAGCGCTCCAGGAACACGAGCTGGCTGGCGCCGCAGCGGTCCAGCACGTAGGGCAGGATCAGCTCCGGGTCCACCTCGATGATCTTGCGGAGCAGCGGGTGGTCGCGGAACGCGCGCACGCCGGAGACCAGGCCTTCCACGAACCTGGGCCGGACGGCGCGACCGTCCTCGGGCGGCTGCAGCGAGTCGCTCAGCCCGACCCATTCGCGGGTCATCAGGTCGGCGACGATCGTGCGGACGTCCGGCCAGCGTCGGTACAGCGTCATCCGCGACACGCCGGCGCGGCGCGCGATGTCGGTGAGCGTCGTCCGGCGCACCCCGACGGCCAGCACGCACGCGCGGGCGGCGTCCAGCACCGTGTCGTCGGCGGTCCGCCCGGCCTGGTTGTTGTGACGATTCGACGTCATGTGTCACAGTGTAAGCACAGATCCGACGACGGGGGAGGCGCGGGGTGCGGACCCGGGACATGCTGTGGAGCGGCTGGGGCGACCCCGGCCGGGCCGCGCCGCTGCCGGAGCCGGTGGTGGCGCTGCTGCGCGACCTGCTCGGCGTCCGGCCCGCCGGGGCGCCGCCGCTCGCGCTGGCCGACGTCGAGGTACCCGAGCCCCGGCTGGCGGCGGACGACCTGACCGCGCTCGCCCGGATCGTCGGCGACGGCCACGTCCGCGCCGACGCCGAGTCGCGCGTCCGGCACACGCGCGGCAAGTCCACGACGGACCTGCTGCGCATCCGCGCCGGCGAGACCTCCGACGCGCCGGACGCGGTCGTCCTGCCCGGCACGCACGACGAGGTCCTCGCGGTGCTGCGGGCCTGCGCCGGGCGGCGGATCGCGGTCGTCCCGTTCGGCGGCGGCACCTCCGTCGTAGGCGGCCTCGCGCCCAGCGGGGTCGGCGCGTTCGTCGCGCTCGACCTGCGCCGCATGGACGCGGTCGTGTCGGTCGACGAGGTGTCGCGGACGGCCGTCCTGCAACCCGGCCTGCTCGCGCCCGCGGCCGAGGCGGCGCTGACCGAGCGCGGGTACACGCTCGGGCACTTCCCGCAGTCGTACGAGTGGGCGTCGATCGGCGGGTTCGCGGCGGCACGGTCCAGCGGGCAGGCGTCCGCCGGGTACGGGCGGTTCGACGACATGGTGGTCGCGCTGACCGTCGCGACGCCGGAGGGGACGCTGGAGCTCGGCCGGGCGCCGAAGTCCGCCGCCGGGCCCGATCTGCGGCAGCTCGTCCTCGGCTCGGAGGGCGCGTTCGGGGTGATCACGTCGGTGACCGTCCGGATCTGTCCCGTCCCGGAGGCGAAGGCGTACGAGGGCTGGCGGTTCGCGTCGTTCGGGGAGGGCGCCGCCGCGGTCCGGCGGCTCGCCCAGGACGGCCCGCTGCCCGCCGTGCTGCGGCTCTCCGACGAGACCGAGACCATGGTCGGGCTGGCCGACCCGTCCGCCATCGAAAGGCTGGCTGCTGCCGGATGCCTGGCCGTGCTCGGCTTCGAGGGCGCGGCGGAGCGGGTCGCGGAGCGGCGGGCCCTGGCGGCGGACGTGCTGCGCGCCGCGGGCGGTGAGCCGCTCGGCGCCGGGCCCGGCGAGAAATGGGAGCGCGGCCGCTTCGACGCCCCCTACCTGCGCGACTCGCTGCTGGACGCCGGCGCGTTCGCCGAGACGCTGGAGACCGCCGCGTTCTGGACGGACGTCCCCGCCCTGTACGACGCCGTCCGCGGCGCGCTGACCGGCGCCCTCTCCGGCGAGGGGACGCCGCCGCTGGTGATGTGCCACATCTCGCACGTCTACCCGTCGGGCGCGTCCCTGTACTTCACCGTCGTGTCCGCGCAGGGCGAGGACCCGGTCGGGCACTGGGCGCGGGCCAAGCGCGCGGCCTGCGAGGCGATCGTCGACGCGGGCGGCACGATCAGCCATCATCACGGGGTGGGCACCGACCATCGCGACTGGTACGCGCGGGAGATCGGGCCGCTGGGCGCGGCGGTGCTCCGCGCCGTCAAGGACCGGGTCGACCCGTCCGGGATCCTGAACCCGGGCGTCCTGATCCCGGGCCTCGCAAGCCCGCCGAACACGGAGGAGTAGCCGCATGGCCGAGGCACGCGCGTTCACCGCCATCGTCAACCCGGCGGCGGGCGGGTCCGCGTCCGCCTCCTGCCTCATGCCGCTGGGTCGGCTGCTCCGCGAGGCGGGCGCCGAACTCGACGTCGAGTACAGCCGGGGCCTGGAGCACGCCGCCGACCTCGCCCGCGCCGCCGCGGGGACCGGACGGACGGTGCTCGGCGTCGGCGGCGACGGCATGGCGGGCTGCGTCGGCGGCGCCCTGGCCGAGATGGGAGCCGGGACGGACGCGCTGTTCGGCATCGTCCCGGCCGGGCGGGGCAACGACTTCGCGCGGCAGCTCGGCGTCCCGTCCGACCCGGAGGAGCTGGCGAAGCTGCTGCTGGAGGGGGAGCCGCGCGCCGTGGACGCCATCGACGCCAACGGCACGGCCGTCCTCGGCAGCGTCTACGCGGGCGTGGACGCGGTCGCCAACGACAACGCCAACAAGACGCGGCTGCTCCGCGGCTCGGCCGCCTACTACTTCGGCGCCCTGCGCGCGATCGTCTCGTGGCGGGCCGCCGACTACCTGATCACCGTGGACGGCGAGACGCGCGAGCGGCAGGGCTACACCGTCGTCGCCGCCAACTCCGGCTACTACGGGTTCGGCAAGCACATCGCCCCGGACGCCCGCGTGGACGACGGCCTGCTCGACGTGATCCTCATCCGGACGGCGCCCAAGCGGCTGTTCTTCGCCGTCATGCGCGAGCTGGAGGACGGCACGCACGTGCGGCGTCCCGAGGTGGAGGTCATGCGGGGCGAGGAGGTGCGGATCGAGCTGGCGGGCCCGCCCGGCAGGACGCTCCCGTACGGCGCGGACGGCGAGCTGCCCGGCGTGCTCCCGGTCACGGCCCGCGTGCTGCCGGGCGCTCTGCGCGTCCTGGCCCCCTGACCTGCGGCCCAGACCGGCAGCGCGGAGGGGCCAGGCCAGAGGGCGTGCGGAGCGGCCGGTCAGGCCGGTGGTCCTGACCAGCGGCCTTGACCGGGCGGCCTTACACAGATCCCCCGGACTTGGTCCGAAGTTTGGGTCGATTTACGTCTGCATTACGGCCCCTCGGGTAGCGTCACTTACGTCCCGCTAAGGGACCTTGGGGCCGTCTGTGGAGACATCATGGGAAGGCGACTGATCGCCGTTCTGGGGGGACTCATGATGACCGCGGACGCCCGCGACGTGGTGGCGCCGGCGTCTCTGGGGGTGGCGCCGGTGTCCACCACGCTCAAGACCTCCGCCCCAGGAGGGGGGCGCGCGTCCAGGAACGGCCTCGCCGGGTCACGGCAAGTCGCTTGACGGCCGGAATCGCGTCCGGACAGTCTGTGAGGACCCCCTCACACGCTGCCGGAGGCGCTCTGTGTCTGCCGAGGAATCGCCCGATCCCGGTCCCGAGAACTCGCGCCGCTCCGAGGCGGGCGCCGGGTGGGTGTGCGGGAAACCCGGGACGTTCAAGGATCTGCTGCCCGAGCGCGTCGCCGACTTCTCCTGGCGCCGTCCGAGGGTGCTCTGGCGGTCCCGCAACGACGTGCTCGCGCGCTGGTTCGGCGACCCGTCGAACGCGATCCGCCGCCGCTGCGTCGACGCCCTGCGCGAGCGCGGGACGCCGGCGGCGTTCACCGTCCATCGCGCCGAGCCGGAGTTCTCGTTCGTCCTGCTCGGCGACACCGGCGAGGGCGACCGGTCGCAGTACGCGGTGGTGCCGCCGCTGCTGCACGCCGCCGGCGACACCGACTTCATGATCATCGCCAGCGACGTCATCTACCCGGCCGGGGACGCGGCCCAGTACCAGGACAAGTTCTTCCGTCCCTACAAGGACTACCCGGGCCCCATCTACGCCGTGCCGGGCAACCACGACTGGTACGACGGGCTGCGCGGCTTCCTCCACGTCTTCTGCGGCCTGGACACCGACTGCTCGCCGCCGCCCTGGCGCGGCGTGCTCTCGTTCCTTCCGCGCATGCTCTGGCGCCACTCCGGGGACGTCGACGGGGACGCGCTCGCCGAGGCCCGCGGCCGGTACCGGGGCGCGCCGGGCCAGCAGTCCCTCCAGCCGGGGCCGTACTGGGCGATCGACACGCCGTCGCTGCGCGTCATCGCCGTCGACACCGGGATCACGGGCGTCCTCGACCGCGCTCAGGGCCGCTGGCTCCGCGAGGTCTCCGCGGGACCGAAACCCAAGCTGCTCGTGACCGGAAAGCCCCTCTATGTGGACGATGATCACCGTCCGGGCCGGATCGAGGGCGGCGGGACGGTCGACGAGATCGTCCAGGACCCGGCGCACCACTACGTCGCGGCCATCGGCGGCGATATCCACAACTACCAGCGCTACCCGCTGACGACCGAGGCCGGACGGAAGATCGAGTACATCGTGTCCGGCGGCGGGGGCGCGTTCATGCACGGGACCCACACCATCCCGAGAACGCGCGTCGTGGACGAGGGCGAGTTCCGCTGCTACCCGCTGCGCGGCGACTCCCTCTCCCGCTACAGCAAGCTGTACGGCCGGTGGCTGCACCTCCCCAAGCTCTTCGAGCTCACCCCGCAGGAGGCCACGGCCGCCGTCGAGCACCGGCTCGGGATCAAGGCGGGCCGCGGCTACGAGGACCCCGCGCTTTCCCGCCGCGTCCGGTTCGTCGCCTCGCTCCTGGGCGTCCCGCGCGACGGCCGGCGCCGTTCCCGGTTCCTGCGGTTCCCCGTGCGCAAGGTGCCGCAGCGCTTCCGCTCGGAACTGGCCGACTGGGACGACCCGCCGTTCTTCAAGAGCTTCCTGCGCCTGGACGTCACCGAGTCGCACCTGCGGATCCGCTGCTACGCCGCGACCGGCTGCGGCGACCACGAGACGGCGCCGCCCTGCGAGGACGAGGTGACCATCGCATTGCGCTGATCCACCCCTTCTTTAGAGAATCCGCCAGTAATGTGGAGAAAGTCGGCGATCCTCGCGCGCGACGTGCGCGAATGCCGTTACAGTCTTGGCTCACCAAACGGGTGAACGGTAACGGACGGTCGGCCGGAGAGAACGACCGCGTCCTTCAGGAGCGAGACTCAAATGAGCTACCCCCAGCAGGGCCAGCCGCACCAACAGCCTCAGCCGCAGCAGCAGGCTTACCAGGGCGGCTACGCGCCCGCTCAGCAACCGCAGCAGGGCCCCGTCGCGCGGGGCGCCGGCGTCAACATGAAACGCCGCAACCCGGCCGCCGCCTGGCTCGGCCTGCCGATCATCACCTTCGGCATCTACGGCCTCGTGTGGTTCTTCAAGGTCCACAACGAGCTGCACGAGTACGACCGCCGCATCGACAACGCCGCCACGAACGCGCTGCTGTCCATGCTCTTCGGCGCGATCACCCTCGGCATCTGGCCGCTGGTCATGTGGGTGAAGCTCGCCGGCCGCATCGCCCAGGCCCAGCGCGCCGCCGGCCTCCAGCCCAGCTGCAGCGGCGGCCTGGGCTTCCTGCTCGGCATCTTCGGCTTCGGCGTCCTCTACTACCAGATCCAGCTGAACAAGGTCGTCGACCGCTACGGCGAGACCCCCGCGGGCCAGCAGGTCTCCCTGGTCGCCTGATCACTCCAGGAGCTACGGCCCTGGCTCCCTGAAGCCCACCGCGAACCCCTCCGCGCGCACCCGTCGCGGAGGGGTATCGCTGTTTATTGGGGGGGCGACCCCCCATACCCCCCGGCTGCGCGGCACGGGTCTCCTCGCTCCGGTCGCTGGCGCTCCCTGCGCTGCGGGGACGCGGCGCGCCGGGCATGCCCGCTGCGCTCGCTGGCGCTCGCTCCGCGTCCCTGCCCGTAACCGGCGGCTGCGGTTCAACCTGCCGGGGTTGAGGTTCGAGCCCGTTGTCGGCTGCGCTCGCAGAGCTTGCTCCGCGTGCCTGCCCGTGACTGGCGGCTGTGGTTCGACCTGGCGGGGTTGGGGTTTGAGCCCGTTGTCGGCTGTGCTCGGTGGCGCTTGCTTCGCGTGCCTGCCCGTGACCGGCGGTTGCGGTTCGGCCTGCTGGGGTTGGGTTTGGGCGCGTTGTCGGTGGGTGGGGTCAGAATTGGCGCGTGAGGATCGCGGTGGCCGTCGGCGTGCGGGGCGGGGGAGCGCTGCGCGTTCTTGGCGAGGACGGCTCTATCGCGGGGCCCGTCCAGCGCGTGCTGGATCTGGTGGCGGCCGTCGCCGAGCGGGAGCGGGCGGACGCGCCGAGGTGGGTGTGGGCGTCCACGGCGCGGCTCTATCCGCGGCTGATCGAAGCGGGCGTGCGGGTGGGGCGCTGCCATGACCTGGAGCTGGTCGAGAGTCTCCTGCTCGGGCACGCGGGGCGGTACGGGGAGCCGCGGTCCGTCCGGGCGGCGTGGGCGCGGTCGCGCGGTGAGCCGGTGCCTCCCGACCGGCGGCCGCAGGAGGAGTCGGCGCAGGCTTCGCTGTTCGACGACGACCGCGAACAGGAGGCCTCCGGCGACGACATCGAGCACGTGGTCGCCGTGCATGCGGTGCAGCAGCGCGCCATCGCCGGGCTGGACGGGTTCGCGCTGCTCGCGGCGGCCGAGTCGGCGGGCGCGCTCGTGGCGGCCGAGATGGGGCACGACGGCCTGCCCTGGTCGGCGGACGAGCACGACGCGCTGCTCACCGACCTGCTGGGGCCGCGCCCGTCCGGCGGGCTCAGGCCCCGCAAGCTGCAGGACCTCGCCGACCGAATCAGCACGGCATTCGGCCAGCGTGTGCATGTGAATCCTGATTCGCCGGCGCAGATCCTCAAGGCGTTCGCGGCGGCGGGGTTGCCGATCGCGTCGACGCGCGCGCACGTGCTCAAGCGGCTCGACCATCCGGCCGTGCCGCTGCTGCTGGAGTACAAGGAGCTGTCGCGTCTCCACACGGCGCACGGCTGGACGTGGCTTGACACCTGGGTGAGCGGCGGACGGTTCCGTCCCGAGTACGTGGTCGGCGGCGTGGTGTCCGGACGGTGGGCGACGAGCGGCGGGGGCGCGCTGCAGATCCCGCGCGTCCTGCGGAAGGCCGTCGTCGCGGATCCCGGCTGGTCGCTGGTCGTCGCCGACGCCGCCCAGCTCGAACCGCGCGTCCTCGCGGCGCTGGCGGGCGACCGGGCGTTCACCGACGCCGCCGCGCACGGCGATCTCTACGCGGCCCTCTCCGACGTCTTCCACGACGGGGACGGGGAGGGGATGAGCGCGCGGGACAAGGCGAAGCTCGCGCTGCTGTCCGCCATGTACGGCGGCGGGACGGGTGAGGCGGTGCAGCTCCTCGGCGTCCTGAAGAGCCGGTTCCCCGCCGCGTTCGAGTACGTGGAGGCGGCGGCGCGGGCGGGGGAGAGCGGACGGCTCGTCCGGTCCCGGCTGGGCCGGACGTGCCCGCCGCCGTCCGCCGGGTGGCGGGAGCTGACGTCGGCCGGTGACGACGACGCCTCAGCGGACGCGCGGATGGGCGCGGCGGGGCAGGCGCTGCGGAGCCGGGGCCGGTTCACGCGCAACTTCGTCGTCCAGGCCACCGCCGCCGACTGGGCGCTGGCGCTGCTCGGGTCGCTGCGCCGCCGCCTCACCACGCTCGGGCCGTCCTCCAGCCCGCACCCACCACCGTCCGATCGGCGAGCCACGCTCGGCGGCCCGCGGCTGGTGTTCTTTCAGCATGACGAGGTCATCGTGCACACGCCCGCGGAGCTGGCGGGGGACGTCGTCGCGGCCGTCCACGCCTCGGCGGACGAGGCGCGGCGGCTGCTCTTCGGCGACACCCCGGTCGTGTTCCCGATGGAGATCTCGGTGGTGGACCGCTACGCCGACGCGAAGTAGCCGGCCATCGCGCGGACGGTGTTGGCCGCGGCGAAGGCGTGCCCGCGCGCGTTGAGGTGCAGCCGGTCGGCGCTGTAGATGCCGGGGTCGGCGGAGACGGGATGGTCGTAGGGGTTGGCGGCGTGGCAGGCGCCGTGGGCGGCCGCGACCTCGGCGGCCAGCTCGTTCAGGCGCCGCGTCCGGGCCGACATGACCTCCCGGTAGCGGGTGGGGCCGAGTCCGGCGACCGTGATGTCGAGGAGGCCGATCGTCACCACGTCCGCCCCGGCGGTCCGGAAGGCCGACACCATCGCGGTCAGTTCGCGGCGGACCTCGTCCTCGTCGAAGTGGGGGCGGAGCATGTCGTTGCCGCCGGCGGCGACGAACGCGAGGTCGGGGCCGAACGCGAGCGCGGGTTCGAGCTGCTCCGCCGCGACCTGCGCGGCGACGAGGTCGCGGCGGCCCAGGTTGAGGGCGGTGAAGCCGGGCGTGACCTCGCCGAGCGCCTCCTCGATCTGGTCCGCCCACCGTCCTCCAGCCCCCACCCACCACCATTCAATGGACGAGCTCCGCTCGGCTCAACGACAGGTCGCGGTAGCCGGGGACGGGTTCGCGGACGCCCTCGGCGACGCTGTCGCCGATCGTGACCATCCTCGTCCAGGACGCGCCGGAGAGCAGCGCGGCGGCGTCGGCGGCCGGCAGGACGGCCGGGTCCGTCCATTCGGAAAGGGTCGTCTCGGTCATGTTCTCTCCTCTCAGGCCGTGGCGGGCCGGACGGTCAGCAGCAGCCCGGCGAGCGCAGCGCCCCCGGCCGCGAACGTGCAGAACAGGTAGACGTCGGTGTAGTCGTCGTGGACCGCTCCGGCGGGCAGCAGCGCGGCGAGGACGGCGATGCCGAACGCGCCGCCGAGCTGCCGCGCGGTCGTGTTGAGGCCGGTCGCCCCGGCGAACCGCAGCGGATTCACGGCCAGCGCGGCGGCGGACGCGGTGCCGGTCGTGACCATCCCCATCCCGGTGCCGACGAGCAGGCCGATCGGGAGCCAGAAGGTGACGAAGTGCGGGTCGGACGGCATCGACGCGACCGCCCAGAGCCCCGCCGCGACCATGATCAGCGCGCCTCCGGTCACCGCGGGACGGACGCCGATCCGGCTCGTGAGCCGGCCCATGAGGACCGCGGCGGCGGTGGCGGTGAACGCGCCGGGCGTGGACGCGAAGCCCGCCTTCAGGATCGAGTAGTCCCACTGGGCGGTGAGGTAGAGCACGCCGACCAGCAGCCATGTATAGAGGGCCGTCCCGTACAGGAACGAGGCGGCGTTGGCGACGGCGAACTGGCGGCTGCGCCACAACGAGATCTCCAGCGCGGGAACGGGGTGCCGCGCCGACCGCCACAGCGCGAGGGCGACCAGGACGGCGCCGCCGAGCAGGAGGGCGAGGATGCGGGCGTCCGTCCAGGCCCAGTCCTGGGTCTGGGTGACGCCGAGCGCGACCGCGCCGACGCCGCCGCCGAGCAGGACCGTCCCGATCAGGTCGGGGAGCCGTCCCTTGCCGTGCTCGGTGCGGGGGAGGCGCAGCCCGGCGAGCACCAGCGCCAGGCCGACGGGCACGTTGATGACGAACAGCGACCGCCAGCCGAACTGGTCGACCAGGACGCCGCCGAGGCTGGGGCCGATCGCGGCGGCGAAGGCGCCCGCCGCGCTCCACAGCCCGATGGCGCCCGCGCGCCGCTCGGGTGGCGTGTCGCGCAGCAGCAGCGCCAGCGACGCGGGGATCATCGCGGCCGCGGCGGCGCCCTGGAACGCGCGCGTCGCCAGCAGGACGGGCACGTTCGGCGCGAGCGCGCAGGCCAGCGACGCCAGCGTGAACAGCCCGACGCCCCAGAGGTAGAGCGTCCGGCGGCCGATCAGGTCGGCGAGCCGTCCGGCGGGCGCGAGCAGCGCGGCGAACAGCACCGCGTACAGCGTGATCACCCAGGTCAGCCCGGACAGCGAGGCGCTCGGGAAGTCGGCGTGCAGGTCGGGGACGGCCAGGTTGGCGACGGTGGCGTCGAGCATGGCCAGGAACGTGGCCCCGGCGGCGAGCCAGGGCACGTCCCGCCGTGCGCGGGACGCGGCGTCCGGCGCCGCTGCGGTCTCAACGGACATGGGATGCCCTCTCGAAAAATAAACGAACGGTCGTACAATCTTCTGCCGGGAGGGGCCCCTCCCGTCAAGGGGGTGGCGGCATTGACTTTGCACGAACGGTCGTGCAGATTAGGCCGCGTGAGCACCGACGGACGGCTCCTCAAGGGCGAGCAGACACGCCGGACGATCCTCGACCGGGCCGCCGACATCGCCTCGGCGGAGGGCCTGGAGGGGCTCTCGATCGGCCGGCTCGCGACGGAGCTCCAGATCAGCAAGAGCGGCGTGTTCACGCACTTCGGGTCCAAGGAGGAGCTGCAGCTCGCGACCGTCCGCCGGGCCGTCGAGGTGTTCCGCGAGCACGTGATCAAGCCCGCCCTCGCCGCCCCCGAGGGCCTGCGCCGCGTCCGGACGCTCCTGGACGCGTGGCGCCGCTACCAGCGCGAACCCGTGTTCCCCGGCGGCTGCTTCTTCGACACCACGATGGCCGAGTTCGACGCCAGGCCCGGCCGGGTCCGCGACGCGATCGCGTCCTCGCAGCGCGACTGGCGCGCCTTCTTCGAGCGCTGCATCCGCGAGGCCCGCGACCTCGGGGAGATCGACGCGTCCGCCGACGTCGCCCAGCTCGCCTTCGAGCTGGACGCCCTCTGCCGCACCGGAGCCGTCTACTCCCTCCTGCACGACGACCCGTCCCTCTACGACCGCGCCGCCCACGCCGTCGACACGCGCCTCGCCGCGGTGACGACCTGAGTCAGCCCCTGGACGCCGAGTACGACGGGCGCGTGTTGAGCGCTTCGACGTCGTCGAACGACGTCCGGCGGTAGGCGCCCGTGATGGTCTCCAGCTCCTCGGCGGTCAGGACGTCCTCGATGGCCTTGAAGCCGTGCGGGGCGCGCTCGCTGACGGCGTGCAGGATCCGGTCGGCGGGCATGTCGCGGCAGGCCAGCACGATCGCGTTGACCGTCTCGCGGCGCGCCCGCTCGTAGCCGGCCAACCCCTCGGCGGGGCCGGCGGCGCGGGCCAGCTCGTGCGCCAGGACGCGCGCGTCCAGGATCGCCTGCGAGCCGCCGTTGGAGCCGATCGGGTACATCGGGTGGGCGGCGTCGCCGAGCAGCGTCACGCGGCCGGACGTCCAGCGGCCGAGCGGGTCCCGGTCGACCATCGGGTACTCCAGGATCTCCGGCGACCGCGCCAGCATCGCCGGGACGTCGAGCCAGTCGAACGTCCAGTCCGCGAAGTGGGGGAGGACGTCCTCCAGCCGCCCCCTGCGGTTCCAGTCGGCGGTCGTGTCTAGCTCGCCGTCCGGGAGCCGCACCTCCGCGACCCAGTTCAGCAGGGCCCGTCCGCGCCGCTCGGCCTGGATGGAGATCGGGTAGACGACCATCTTGGCCGCGGCGTTGCTCCCCGCGACGGCCAGCGTCCGCCCGGACAGGAACGGGTCGCCCTCGGCCACGCCGCGCCACATCCTGATGCCGTTCCACAGCGGCGGCGGCTCGTCCGGGTGCAGCTGCGCGCGGACGGCGGAGTGCAGGCCGTCCGCGCCGACCAGCACGTCGGCCGCGACCGTGCCGGCCGTGCCGGACGCCCGGTCGAGCAGCCGGGCGCGCACCCGCGTCCCGTCCTGCTCGAAGCCCTCGAAGACCGTGCCGGTGCGGAGGGCACCGTCACCGAGCCGCGCCAGGACGGCGTCGGCCAGCGCCATCTGCAGGTCGCCGCGGTGGATCGAGTACTGCGGCCAGTCGTAGCCGAGCGCGCGGCCCCGCGGCTCGCCCCAGATCCGGCCGCCGTGCCGGTCGAAGTGCACCATCTCGCCGGTCGGGACGCCGAGCTCCGCCAGCTCGCCGCCGAGCCCCAGCTCGGTGAGTTCGCGGACGGCGTGCGGCAGCAGGTTGATCCCGACGCCGAGCGGCCGCAGCCGTGCGGCGGCGTCGACGACGAGCGTGTCGATCCCGGCCTCGTGCAGGCTCAACGCGGCGGTGAGCCCCCCGATCCCGGCCCCCACGACGAGTACGCGCATCGATCGACCCTGGCTATTTCCCCGGCGCGGACGCCGCACCGGGACCCGCCGGATCAGCGTTCGCCGGTTCGGAGGCGGCCGGGCCGGGGGCCGCGGGATCAGGGGCCGTCGTGCCGCCGCGGACGAGCCGTCCGACCTCGGCCCGCAGCCGGACGAACTCCGGCAGCCCCCGCGTCTCGATCTGGTCGCGGGACGCGGGCAGCTCGACGGGCAGGTCCGCGTGGACGCGGGCGGGCGAGCGGTGCAGCACGACCACCCGGTCGCCGACGTAGACACTCTCGTCGATGTCGTGCGTGACCAGCAGGATCGTCATCTTCTGCGTCCGGTGCACCTGCAGGAGGAGGTCTTCCAGGTCCTCCCGGGTCTGGGCGTCCACGGACCCGAACGGCTCGTCCATCAGCATCAGCGACGGCCGGTACGCCAGCGCCCGCGCGATCGACACGCGCTGCTGCATGCCGCCCGACAGCTGCCACGGGTACTTGCGGCCCGCGTCCGGCAGGCCCACCGACTCCAGCGCCTCCTGCGCAGCCGCCCGCCGCTCCGGACGGGCCTTCCCGCGCCTGCGCAGCGGCAGCGCCACGTTGTCGCGGACGGTCAGCCACGGGAACAGCGACCGGCTGTAGTCCTGGAACACCACGGCGAGGTCGTCCGGCACGCCGTCGATCGGCGCGCCGTCCAGGGTGAGCTTCCCGCCGGTCGGGCGGATCAGCCCGGCGATGCAGCGCAGCAGCGTGGACTTGCCGCATCCGGACGGCCCGACGATGCTGACCAGCTGGCCGTCCGGGACGTCGAGGTCGATCCCGCCGAGGACCCCGTGGTCGCCTGCGTAGGAGTGCGTGAGACCGGTTATCTGGAGCATCGCTTTCGCCTTCTCGTGGGGGGCATCGTCACTCCGCGAGCCGCTGCGCGCCCGTGTGCCAGGACAGCAGGCGGCGTTCGAGGACCAGGAAGACGGCGTTGAACAGCAGGCCGAGGACGCCGAGCATCACGATCGCGGCCCACATCGGGTCCGGCTCGAACGCGCGCTGGGCGCCCACAAGGCGCGACCCGATGCCGACGGTGCTGCCGAACAGCTCGGAGATGACCATGAGTATCAGCGCCAGCGACAGCGCCACCCGCAGCCCCGCGAAGATCTTCGGCGCCGCCGCCGGGAGGACGACGACCGCGAGGCGGCGGGCCCGGCCGATGCCGAACACGCGGGCCGTGTCCAGCTGCAGGGCGTCCACGGCGCGGACGCCGTCGCAGGTGTTGAGCACCACGGGCCACACCACGCCGAACGCGATCGTCACGACCTGCATGGTGGCGCCGAGGTGGAACACGATGATGAAGAACGGCACCAGCGTCGGCGGCGGCACCGCGCGCAGGAACTCCAGGACCGGGTTCAGCAGCTCGTACAGGATCCGGGACCGTCCGATCGCCGTGCCCACCGCCACCCCGGCGACGCCCGCCGCGGCCCATCCGATGAACAGGTGCGCCAGGCTGGTGGAGAAGTCGTCGACCGCCTCGCCCGTGAGGAAGGCCTGGGACGCCGGGCCGGAGAACCACATCTCGTGCAGCGCCTTCGCGATGGTCGTCGGCGGCGGGTAGTAGACGTCGTCGACCGCGCGGGTGACGAGTTCCCACAGCACGGCCACGACCGCGACCAGCCAGGCGCGCTCGGCGAACCCGCGCGCCGCCCACGCCCCCCGGCCCGGTCCGCTCATGCGAGGCCCTCCACCCGGGCGGTGTGCCAGCGGAACGCGATCCGCTCCAGCTTGCGGAGGCCGGCGGCGGCGGTCAGCCCGAGGACCCCGCTCCAGACGGCGCCCGCCAGCAGCAGGTCGGTCCGGCCGCCCGCCGTCTGGGTCTCGCTGAGGTAGATCCCGACGCCGTCGACCCCGCCCGCGTACAGCTCGGTGCTGATCACCACGACGAGGGCGATGGACGCGGCGATCCGGACCCCGGTGGCGATGAACGGCGCGGCGCTCGGCAGCGAGACGTGCCACAGCACCGACGGCGTCCCGAACCCGAAGCCGCGCAGGCTGTCCTTGGCCACCGGGTCGACGTCGCGGAGCGCGTACAGGGTGTTGACGAGGATCGGCCATAGGCAGGCGTAGAAGATCAGCGACATCTTCATCCGCGTCGGCTCGGCGAACAGGATGATCGCGAGCGGGATCAGCGCGACCGACGGGATCGGCCGGAGCAGCTCGACCAGCGCGCGGGCGGCGGTGCCGAGGAACGGGACGGACCCGAGCAGCACCCCCAGCGGGACCGCGACCAGCACCGCCAGCGCGAGCCCGCCGGACCACGCCTTGAGCGTCGCCCCGACGTCGACGAGGAACTCCCCGTCCACGCCCAGCTTCGCGGCCTCCCACAGCACGTCCGACATCGGGGGCAGGGCGGTGTTGTCGACGAGCCCGGCGCGGCTCACGATCTCCAGGACGGCCGTCACCCCGGCGATCCCGAGGGCGCCGAGGACGGCACGGCGGTACCTCATGGAGCGGCGGTCCCTCATGAAGCGGCGGTACCTCATGAAGCGGCGGTACCTCATGAAGGCGTCGCGACGAAGTTCTTGACGTCGACGGGCTTGTCCAGGTAGCCGAACTGCCGCATCAGGTCCGCGACGCGTTGCAGGTGGGCGGCGTCCAGCGAGGTCGGGTACGTGCCGAAGCTCATGCCGGCGGCGACCTTGGCGTCGATCCCCTTGGCGTAGGTCGGCAGGACGTCCTGGACGACCTTGCGGTCGGCGCACATGCCCTGCGCCTTCACCAGCGCGCGCTGGAACGCGGCGACCGTCTTCGGGTTGTCCTTCGCGAACTTCTCGGTGGCGGCGTACCCGGCGATCGGGAGGCTCGCGGTCTGGCCGCTGGACAGGTCGGCGACCATGCGGGCGCCCATCGACCGCGTCATCTGGGTGCCGAACGGCTCGATGGCCATGACGGCCTCGACGCTCCTGGACTTCAAGGCCTGCTCCATGGCGGGCGGCGGCACCTCGACGAAGCCCTTGTCGTCGTCGAAGTCGACGCCCTGGGCCTTGGCGGCGGACCGCACCAGCATCGTGCTGATGTTGTGCTTGGTGTTGACGGCGATCTTCTTCCCGGCCAGGTCCTTGATCGTCCGGTAGGGGGAGTCGCCGCGCACCATCACGGTGTGGGTCTTCGCCGCGCTGTTGAAGCCCTCGGCGACGATCTTCGGCTTGAAGCGCGGGTCCTTGACTCCCGCGATGAACAGCGAGACGTAGTTGCCGAAGCTGACGTCGAGCCGGCCGCTGCGCAGCAGCGGGATGCCGGCGGCCCCGCCCTGGATGACCTGCGTCCTGACCGTCAGGCCCTCGGCCTTGAAGAGGCCCTTGGAGAGCGCGAGCTGGACGGGCGCGCTGTCGGCGATCGTCATCGTGCCGAGAATGATCTCGGGCTTCTCCAGCCCGCCGGCCGACGCGCCGCCCTCGGAGCCGCCGCAGGCGCCCGCGGAGAGCGTGACCGCGACGGCGGCCGCGACGGCGCCGGCCCTGCGGCGGTGGGAAGCAGTCATGAGCGCTCCAGCCAGTCGGGAAGACCGTCAGCTGATTTTCGACGAGCGGGAGGCGGAGCGCAATGCGTGCGCACGGGCGCCTTCACGCCGCCTTCACGCCGTCCTCGCCTCGCCTCCACGCCGCGTTCACGATCCCTTCCGCGCCCCGCGGTGCCAGCCGAGGACCCGGCGCTC
The DNA here is from genome assembly GCF_044326345.1 of Actinomadura sp. 9N215. Classification (NCBI taxonomy): domain Bacteria; kingdom Bacillati; phylum Actinomycetota; class Actinomycetes; order Streptosporangiales; family Thermomonosporaceae; genus Actinomadura; species Actinomadura sp. 9N215. Next base: position 43,844 of record NZ_JBIRBA010000030.1, read on the forward strand.
CACCGCGAGGAGCATCGTGTTGAACAGGTAGCCGAGGACGCCGAGCAGCACGATCACCGCCCAGATCGTGGGCACGTCGGACGAGCTCTGCGCGAAGGTCAGCTGGAACCCGAGCCCGTCGGACGTGCCGGGCAGCAGCTCGGAGAACACCATCAGGATCAGCGACAGCGACAGCGCGAGCCGCAGCCCCGCGAAGATCTTCGGCAGCGCGGCCGGGACGATCACGAACCGGATCCGCTCGGCGGCGGAGAGCCGGAACACGTTCGCCGTGTCCAGCTGGGTGGCGTCCACGCCGCGCACCCCGTCCGCGGTGTTGAGCAGGATGGGCCACACCGCGCCGAACACGATCGACGCGACCTGCATCTGCGTGCCGAGCTCGAACAGCACGATGAAGACCGGCACCATCGTGGGCGGCGGGATCACCCGCGCGAACTGCAGGAGCGGTTCCAGGTAGGCCAGCACCCGCTCGGAGCGTCCGAGCGCGATCCCGAGGACGACGCCCGCCACGACCGACAGCAGCAGCGCGAACGCCATCCGGCCGAGGCTCGGCGCGATGGAGTCGCCCGCCTCCCCGCTGAGGAACAGCCGGCTCGCGGGGCCGGAGAACCACAGGTCCCGCATCCGCGTCGCGATCTCGGACGGCGGCGGGAAGAACGGGCTCTCGGCGACGCGCGTGGCCGCCTCCCAGCATCCGATGAGGATCGCCAGCGGGAGCCAGCGGTGCAGGAGCCCGCCGACGAGGCGTCCGGCGAGGCCGCCTGAGCGGGCGGCCCGCGCGCCCAGGGCGGTCGCCGTCACGACGCGCCGCCGCTCAACGCCCGGCGCCACCGGAACGCGCGGTTCTCGGCCTGCACCAGGACGGTGTCGACGACCAGCCCGATACAGCCCGCCCACACGGTGCCGGCGAGGACGTCGAGCGTCCCGTCAGGGACCGTGCCGGCCTGGGCGATGAACATGCCGAGCCCGTCGCCGAACCCGGACAGGATCTCGGTGCCGACGGCCAGGATGAGGGCGATCGACGCGGCGAGGCGCACCCCGGTCGCGATGAAGGGCGCGGCGCTCGGCAGCGAGACCCGCAGCAGGACCTGCGCCCGGCCGAAGCCGAACGCGCGCAGCGTGTCCTTGGCGGTGGGGTCGACGTCGTGCAGCCCGTACATGGTGTTGAACAGGATGGGCCAGCTGGAGGCGTACACGATGAGCGGCACCTCCATCGCGAGGCCCGAGCCGAGCAGCAGCCCCGCCAGCGGGATCAGCGCGACCGACGGGATCGGCCGCAGGAACTCCACGATGGCCCGGACCGCGGTGTTCACCGCCGGGACGCTGCCGAGCAGCAGCCCGAGCGGGACCGAGATCGCGACGGCGATGGCGAGGCCGAGCGCCCACGCGGTGAGCGTGACGCGCACGTTGAACAGGAACTCGGGGTCGCCGAGCAGCTCGAAGGCGCGCGCGGTGACGCTGGACGCCGGCGGCAGGTAGGAGCGGTCCACGATGCCGGCCCTGCCCAGGAGCTCGCTCGCCAGGAACAGGGCCGCCACCCCGGCCGCCCCCCGCGCCCACCTTCCAGGGCGCGAGAGGCCTCGCGGCTGCGTCGTCCGGTCGCCCATGAGGTGTCCGTGCCTCCACGCGGGGCCTTCGCCCCGCCGTCAGGACGCGGGCCGCGCCTGGAACAGGACCGTCTTCAGGTCGGGCTTGTTCTTGAGCATGCCGGCCACGGTCATGAGGTCCACGACGCGCTGCATGCGGTTGGTGGTCAGCGTGCTGGGGTAGCCCGGCAGCGTGATCACCGCGGCGACCTTCGCGTCGATCTTGGTGTAGGTGGGCAGGACCTGCTCGACGGGCTCGCGGTCGGTGCTCGCCAGCTTCTGGGCGGCGAAGATGGCCCGCTGGAACGCCGCGGCGGTCTTCGGGTTCTTCTGCACGAAGTCCCGCGTGCTGACGAAGCCGGCGATCGGCAGGTTCGTCACCGGCTGGGCGCCGCCGTCGACGGCCACCCGGGCCCCGAGCTTCTTCTGCGTGTCGGACGCGAACGGCTCGACGAGATGGATCGCGTCGACCTGGTTCCGCTCCAGCGCCGCCGCCATCTGCGGGAAGGGCACCTGGACGTAGTCGACCTTGGACGCGTCGACGTTGTTGGCCTTGAGGATCGCGTTCAGCGTCAGCGTCTGGACGTTGTTCAGGATGTTGACCGCGACCTTCTTGCCCTCCAGCTCCTTGGGGGTGTTGATCGGGGAGTCGGGCATGACGAGCACGTCCATCATGTGCGAGGTCAGCGAGGCGCCCTCGGCGAGGATGCTCAGCTTGACCGTGCCCCTGTCGTTGGCCTGCAGGAAGGACACGTAGTTGGCGCCCGCGATCGCGTTCACGTCGCCCTTGACGAGCGCGGGGATGGCCTGGGTGCTCTGCTGGACCGGCTTGATCTTGACGTTGAGCCCCTCGGCCTTGAAGAACCCCTCCTTCTGCGCGAGGTAGACGGCGACGTTGTCGGCCAGGGGAAGCGCGGCGACCGTCATGGTGTCCGTCTCGAGGCCTTTGCCGCCCGAGGAGGACCCACCCGAGTCGCTGCAGCCCGCGACCGCGGCGGCGGCCAGGGCGAGAGCGCTGAGGAGCGCCGGTAGGCGCAGTGGTTGCCGCATGGGCTCTCCTTAACCTGCGGGGAGTTCGAGGCGCAGGGCTTGGGTTCGGGACGTGTGGGCCAGGGGGACGACGTGTGGGCCGGGGACGGCGCTGGCCACCGCCGCCGGCTCGACCGGGTGCCCGGAGATTATCGCGAACCGGCGCCTTGAGTGGTTTCGCTCCGAATTGCGTGACTTTCTTGTGTCCTGGCATGTCGGGAGGCGGGACGCGGGGTTGCCGTCCGGCCAACGGGACGTATTCCCGGTATGTCCGAGGCGGGGGCCGACGGGCTACAGTGACTGCCCATCGGCGACCCGAATCGGAGAGTGATCAATCGTGCCCTGCCGTGGCGGTTGCGCGCTCGCCGGACGACGGTCCGCCGGCCGGACGATGAGGCGGACAGCGTTATATCACCGTTTGCACCCGAACGACCACGGAGTGTCCGTGTGCGGTGAGTGACCGTCCGTGCTCGATAAATCGGACATACGGGCATGAAGTCACTATCGCGGCATTGGTGTATATCGAGTGGCCTAGGGTCCTTTGCGGCCTATCCGTGGATGTGCTGCAATGTCGTGCGCCGAGGGTGGAGGTGATGTCGCTTTAACCCTTTGCGCCGGTGAGGCCACGGAGCGTGCGACATCGTGTGGAGAGGGTGTTAACGGCGGATGCAACCTAGCGACGAAGGTCGCGACCGTCCTCGACCCGGCAACGTCGAGGTGCAGTCGGACCGTTCGAGACGTGCGGGCAGCAGACTGAGCCTGCGGAACTGGCGCGTGCCGCAGCGGCTCATCGTCCTCATCCTGGTTCCGACGGTCGCCGCCGTGGTGCTCGCCGGGGTGCGCATCAACAGCTCCGTGGACGAGGCCGGGACGTACCAGCGCGTGGAGCGCATGGCGGAGCTGGGCGCCGGCATCACGCAGTTCGTCCAGGAGTTCACCTCCGAGCGCGACCTCGCCGTCGAGTACAGCGCGGCGGGACGCTCCGAAGTCCTCCTCCCGGGAGTGCAGTCCTCGCAGTTCAGCACCGACTCCCAGATGCAGCTGGTGCGCGACACCGCGGTCGTCATCGACTCGTCCTACGGCACCGAGGCCGTGCGTGGCGCGCGCGCGGTCCTGAACCGCCTGGACGCCGTCAAGGCGCTGCGCGCGCTCGTCATCGGCGGCAGGGTGCCGGCCACCGTCGTCCTGCAGAAGTACACCCAGACCATCGAAGACCTGATCGCCGTCCTCGACAACATCTCCTCGAACGTCGTCGACTCCCGCCTCGCCCAGACCAGCCGGGCGCTCGGCGCGCTCACCCGCGCCAAGGAGGCGGTCTCCCGCGAGCGCGCGCTGCTCCTCCTCGGCGCCCGGAACCAGGGCCTGAAGCCCGACGAGACGAGCGCGCTCAACGCCGCGCGCGCGCAGGAGGACAGCGAGCTCGCGACCTTCCGCAACTCGGTGACCCTGGAGCAGTCCCAGCTGTTCGAGGACACCGTGGTCGGCGGCCAGGTCGACCAGGCGCTGGAACTGCGGCAGCGGGTGATCACGGCCATCGCCGCGACCGGCGGGCGGCTGCCGCGCGCGCTCACCGACCCCCGCTCGCCCAGCGCGATCAAGGCCGACGCGATCAAGAACGCCATGTCCGACATGGTGAACAAGATGCGGCTCTCCGAGCTGTACCTGACCCAGGACATCCTCGACGTCAGCGCCGCCCGGCGGTCCGACGCCCGCACCTCGGCGATCATCGACTCGATCATCATCGCCGTGCTGCTGGCCCTCGTCATGCTGATCACGGTCGTGATGGCCCGGTCGCTGGTGCGGCCGCTGCACCGGCTGCAGTCCGGCGCTCTCGACGTGGCCAGCACCCGGCTGCCCGGTCTGGTCGACCGGCTCCGGGATCCCGAGGCCGCGGCCGGCGGCATCGAGGTGGAACCGATCGACGTCGAGTCCACCGACGAGATCGGGCAGGTCGCGCGGGCCTTCGACGAGGTCCACCGGGAGGCGGTCCGGCTGGCCGCCGACGAGGCCGTCCTGCGCGGCAACATCAACGCGATGTTCGTCAACCTCTCCCGCCGCAGCCAGTCCCTGATCGAGCGGCAGCTGCGCCTGATCGAGACGCTGGAGCAGAGCGAGCGGGACGAGGAGCAGCTCGGCAACCTCTTCCGCCTGGACCACCTCGCCACCCGCATGCGCCGCAACTGCGAGAACCTCCTCGTCCTCGGCGGCCAGGAGCAGGTGCGCCGGTGGAACCGGCCCGTCCCGCTGATCGACGTCATCCGCGCCTCGCTGTCGGAGGTCGAGCAGTACGAGCGGGTCGCGCTGCGGGTGCAGGGCGACATGACGGTCGCCGGGCCCGTCGTCAACGACCTCGTCCACCTGCTGGCCGAGCTGGTCGAGAACGCGACGGTGTTCTCGTCCGAGCACACCAAGGTGACCGTCTCCGGGCAGCTGCTCAGCGGCGGCGGCGCCATGCTGCAGATCACCGACAACGGCGTCGGGATGTCGCCCGACGACCTGGAGCAGGCCAACTGGCGGCTCGCGAACCCGCCCGTCATCGACTTCTCCGCGGCCCGCCGCATGGGCCTGTTCGTGGTCGGCCGCCTCGCCGTCCGGCACGGCGTCCGCGTGGAGCTGCGGGCCGCGCAGGGCGGCGGGCTCACCGCGTTCGTGGTGCTGCCCGACGCGGTGATCACCCCCGCCGCGGCCGCCGGCGGGGTCGGCAGCCGCGGCCTCGGCCCCCGCGAGACGGACGCCCACGGCCAGCTCGCCGCGCTCACCACCACGCCCGAGCCGCCCGCCCTCGGCACGGGCGGCGCGTTCCGGCAGGACGGCCACGGCCCGGCCGAGCTGCCCGCCACGCCGGTGGCCGGCGGCACCGGCTCGCACCCGATGGTCGGCGGCACCGGGCCGCTGCGGCCCGTCCGCGGCGTCACCGGGCCCCAGCCGGCCATGAACGAGACCGGTCCGATCCCGGCGGGCGGCTCAGGGCAGCACCCGTCGTTCCCCACCGGCCCGCAGCCCCCGGTCCCGTACGGCGAGCAGAGCCCGTACGGCGAACAGGGTCCCTACGGTGAGCCGTCTCCGTACGGCGAGCAAGGTCCGTACGGCGGCGAGCAGTCTCCGTACGGCGAGCAGGGCCCGGCCGATGACCAGCGGCCGCCGCGACGCCCCGGCGAGCTGCCCGTCCGCCAGCCCGGCGCGCAGCTCCCGAGACGCCCGTCCGACGACGGTCCCAACGGCCTGTTCCAGCCGCGGAGCGAGCGGCAGGCGGACGACCGGCGGGGACCGGCCGGCAACGGCGTCCACCGCCAGGAGTCCTGGCGGACCGGCCCGCAGTCCGTCGTTCCCGAGGCCCAGCCGATGCTGCCGGAATCCAGCGCCTCCCGGCAGATCCCGTGGGAGACCGGGCCGCTCGGCCAGGTCGGCGGGGACACCGGCCAGGCGCAGCCCGACCCGTACGCCGACGCCTCGCAGCCAGAGGCCCGTTGGACGGAGCCCGCCACGCGCGAACCCGACCGCACGATCCCCACGCCGGCGCGCTCGCCCGAGGGCGCCGTCCCGGAGCCGGCCGCCGGCCGGCACGAGCCGCCTCCCCAGCCGCCCGAGCCGGCCGCGCCGCCGCGGCTCCCGGAGCGCTCGCCGATCTTCGACGCGATGCAGTCGGAGTGGTTCCAGCGCAGGTCCGCCGGCGACACCGGCGAGGACCCCGTGCGGGGCTGGGAGTCCCCGGCGGACGCCGGCTTCCGCGCCGCCGAGGCCGCCCGGGAGCCCGTCGCGGCGTCCCGCACCAGCGTCGGGCTGCCCAAGCGGGTGCCCGGCAAGAACCGCGTGCCGGGAGCGGTCGGCCGCGCGGCGGCCCCGGCCGGAGCCGAGCAGGCGCCCGCGAGTCCGGCGCCGGCCGGGCCGCAGAACGGGCCCCAGAACGGGCCATTGCCGGTAGGGCCCGCGGACGGGCAGGCTGTGCACGGCCGGCAGGGACAGGGCCCGGCGGCCGACGTCGTACGGAATCGCTTCGCGAGCCTCCAGCGCGGCGTCCATCGGGGACGCCACGAGGTTCGCGGCGAGGGCACGTCAGGTGAGGCGCCGTACGCAGAGGGCGACGGCGAGACAGGAGGCACCCGGTGAGCGGGCAGGATCTCAACTGGTTGGTGACGAACTTCGCGGACCGTGTCGCGAAGGTCGCGCACGCCGTCGTGGTCTCCTCGGACGGATTGCCGATGGCGTACTCGTCGGGCTTCCCGCCCGAGCGGGCGGACCAGCTGTCGGCGATCGCCTCCGGGCTGATGAGCCTGACCCAGGGCGCGGCGAAGATCTTCGACGCCGGCGGGGTGAACCAGACCGTCGTCGAGATGGACCGCGGTCTGCTGTTCGTCATGTCGATCACGAACGGGTCGGTGTTCGCGGTGCTCGCCGCGCCCGACTGCGACCTCGGTCTCGTCGCGTACGAGATGACGCTGCTGGTGGAGCGGGTGGGCCGGGTGCTGACGCCCGCGCTGCGCGCCCAGGAGGGGCAGCAGCCGCCGCACTCGGGGCCGTCCGTGACCGAGATGGGCGCCGGGCCCGCCCGTTTTTGATCGTGACTGACTGACGGAGGTCGGCGACATGGATCGAGGCAGTCCCTACGGAGGCGGCCCCGGAATGCCGGGGCGCTGGCCGGGTGAGCCCGTCCGCGCCGAGGGGCGGACGCCGGCGCAGGGACGGCCCCCCGAGGGAGAGGAGGGCGACTCCAGCTCGCTGGTGCGTCCTTACGCCGTGACCGGGGGACGGACGAAGCCGCGGTACGACCTGGCCATCGAGGCGCTGGTCACCGCGGCGCCGTACCCGCCCAGGGACGTCGCCGCGCTGACCCCGGAGTACCGGGCGATCATGGACCTGTGCCGGTCCGCGCGCTCGGTGGCCGAGGTCTCGGCCCTGCTGCGCCTGCCGCTCGGGGTCGCGCGGGTGCTCGTCGCCGACATGGCCGTCGAAGGACTGTTGCGGCTCCACCAGTCGCAGCCCGCCACCACCACCGGCGGACAGCCGGACCTCCGCTTGCTAGAAAGGGTGCTCAGTGGCCTTCGGAAGCTCTGACCAGGTTCCGGCCCCGGGGTCGCACGGCGGAGAGGCCGAGCTGACCTCGGTCAAGATCGTCGTCGGCGGCGGCTTCGGCGTCGGCAAGACCACCTTCGTCGGCTCGGTCTCGGAGATCATGCCGCTCACCACCGAGGCGGTGATGACCGCGGCCAGCGCCGACGTGGACGACCTGTCGGCCGTGCCCGACAAGACGACCACCACGGTCGCGATGGACTTCGGCCGCGTGTCGCTCGACAGCGAGCTGATCCTCTACCTCTTCGGCACACCGGGGCAGCACCGGTTCTGGTTCATGTGGGACGACCTCGTCCGCGGCGCGATCGGCGCCGTCGTGCTGGTCGACACCCGCCGGCTTGAGGACTGCTTCGCCGCCGTGGACTACTTCGAGGAGCTCGGCCTGCCGTTCGTCGTGGGCGTCAACGGGTTCCACGGCGAGTTCCAGTACGCCGTGGAGGACATCCGCGAGGCCCTGTCGATCAGCGCGCACGTGCCGATCGCGCAGTGCGACGCGCGGAGCCGCGAGTCCACCAAGCAGGTGCTGATCACGCTGGTCCAGCACGCGATGACGGTGCACTCGACGGCGCCCGCGGGGGCGGCGGCGCCGTCCGTCCCGCCGCAGGCCGCCGGGCCAGGCGTGCAGCCGGGCACCACGTCCCCCAGCTGGACCTGACGCGTCCCCCCGGCCCGGGCCCGGCATGGTCCCGGACCCGGCGCGCCCGCGCCCGCGTCCGCGGACGTCGCGTTCCCCAAATCCGGGCTGCCTACGGTCGCGTAGACGATGTGCACGATGCATCATTTTTACGTGATCGTCCATGAACCGGTGATGGGGGTTGCGATGAGCGAAATGGAGCGGATCCAGACGTACGTGGCCATCGGCGACAGCTTCACCGAGGGCCTGAACGACCCCTACCCCGGGGAGGTGGACCGCTTCCGCGGCTGGGCGGACCGGCTCGCCGAGCACCTCGCCGACGGGAGCCCGGGCCTGCGCTACGCCAACCTCGCCGTCCGCGGCAAGCTCGTCCGGCAGATCGTCGACGACCAGGTCCCGCGCGCCGTGGAGCTCGCGCCCGACCTCGTCACGTTCTGCGGCGGCGGGAACGACATGATCCGTCCGGGGGCCGACCCGGACGCGCTCGCGGTCGTGTTCGACGACGCCGTCCGGCGGCTCCGCGCGACCGGCGCCCGCGTCGTCGTCTTCACCGGGTTCGACACCCGCGGGCTGCGCACTGGCGGACGCATCCGGGGCAAGGCCGCCACCTACAACATGCACCTGCGCGCCATCGCCGACCGGCGCGGCTGCACCGTCGTCGACCTGTGGCCCCTGCGCGTGTTCCACGACCCGCGCGCCTGGTACGAGGACCGCCTGCACCTGTCGCCCGAGGGCCACCGCCGGATGGCGCTGTTCGTCGCCGACGTCATCGGCGTCCCCGTCAAGGACGACTGGCGCGAGCCCTGGCCGCCGCTTGACCGCGCCGACTGGCTCACGATGCGCCGCGAGGACGTCCGCTGGGCCCGCACCTACCTGCTGCCCTGGATCGGCCGCCGCGCGACCGGCCGCTCGTCCGGCGACGGCCGCGGCCCGAAGCGCCCCACCCCGCTCCCGCTCTAGGCCCTCAGGGGCTGGGCGGCTGGGCGCCTCAGGCGGGGTCGGGTTCGCCGAGGGCGTCGTCCAGCGTGTCCACGACGGGGATGCGGCGGTGCAGGCCGGTGATCTCCAGCGCCCGCCGGACGATGGACCGCGGCGCCGCGAGGACGAGGCTCCCGCCCGCGGCCGACGTGGCCTTGAAGCAGGCGACGATGACCGAGAGGCCGCCGGAGTCCATGAACTCCAGGTCGGCGAGGTCGAGCACGATGTGCTCGCCGTGCTCGCGGCGGGCGTCGTTCAGGTGCCTGCGCAGGTCCTCCGCGGAGGCGATGTCGAGCTCGCCGCGGAGCCGCACGACGGCGCGCCCGCCGTGTGGCCGTATGGTCACTTCCAAAGGCGGCACGGGGGGTTCCCCTCCTGTCGACGCGCATCCGCCCGTCCGTGCGGTGGATGCTTTCCGTCCGACAACTATTGCCGAGGACGGGCCCGCCTGCCAACCCGCCGCGCGACAGGGGTGTGCGCGGTGGTGCCTGGCCGTAGGGTGCTGTCCGACCCCCCACCCGCTGTGTAGGAGAAGGACCCCAGGTGAGTTCCCCCCGGTTGCCGGACCATCTCGAAGTGCTGCTCACCGAGGAGCCCGTCCTCGACGTTTACGCGTACGGGCCCTGGCGGGTGCCCGACGGCCTGTACGAGGAGATGCGCGAACGCGCGCTGGAGTACAACCGGGATCCGCGGGCCGTGGTGCTGACGCGGCAGCTCAGCGACTTCTACGGGAAGGACACCAGCGCCGCCGGGGCCGAGCAGTGGTCGCTGCTGACGTTCCTGCTCGGCGCGTCGGCGGTCCGCGGCGGGTCGCGCGGAGACGTCGACTACGAGCTGCTGTCGGCGTTCCTGGCGACGCCGGAGTCGGCGGTGCGCGAACCGACGGCGTGGTTCACCCAGGGTGGACGGTGGCGTCCGCCGGGCCTGTGGCTGCCCGAGCCCGCCGGGAACGACCGCGAGCGGCGCACGGTGATGTTCGAGCTGGCGCGGGCGGGCCTGGAGGTCTTCGAGGGCCTGGAGCCGGTGGAGCGCCGCAGGCGGGCGCTGGCGGATCTGTTCGACCGGCGGGCCGCCGACCCCGAGCTGCGCGAGGCGGACATGATCGTCCCCAACGCCCGGCTGGACGACGTGTGGGCCGAGCAGCTGACCGACGAGGAACTGGCCGTCCTGCCCGAGCTGGCCGGGCCGGTCGCGTACCTCGGATGGGCGTGCGCCGGGCTCGACGCCGCGCACGCGCACCTCACCGGGACGATCTCCGACGGCGACGAGCCCGACGACGCGCTGGCGAAGCTGCTGCTGGCGGCCGAGGCGCAGGTCGTGCCCGCCGAGCTGGCGGTGGTGCTCGGCACGGCCCGCTACGAGAACGTGGAGGAGCGGCTGCGCGCCGCGCGCGACGGGTTCTCCTCGGAGGGGTGGCAGCACGACGTGCGCTCGTGGCTGGCCCGCGGCCTGGTCGCGGGGGAGGCCGAGGCGTCGCGCGCCTGGCTGGACATGGCCGTCCGCATCACCGGCGCGGTCCAGGGCCTGCCGGACGCGCCGGTCAGCCCGCGCTGCCGGGTGCCCGTCCGGCTGTTCCAGGCCGACCTGCGGCGGCTGTTCACGATGCGGCGGGTCTTCAACCCGCTCGGCGAGGCGCTCGGCGCCGCCGGCGAGCGGAAGGAGGGCGAGGGCGGGCGGCCGCGCCCCGACCGGTCCGGCCGCGGCGAGGGCGGGCGGCCGCGCCCCGACCGGTCCGGCCGCGGCGAGGACGTCGCGGACGCGCTCGTCGGGCAGCCGGAGCTGTCCCGCGCGCTCCAGGACGCGGTCGCGGCGCGGCTCGCGGGCGAGCGTCCGGTCCGGCTGCTGATCGCCGGCCCCGAGGGCACCGGGAAGGGCACCGCCGCCGAGGCCGTCGAGCGGCGGCTCGCCGAGGCGGGCGCGGTCCGCGAGGCGCTGTGGATCTCCGACCAGGTGTTCGCGTCGCTGGGGGTGAGCGACGCGGTGCTGTGGTTGCAGACCCGCGTCCGCGACTGCCTGGACGCGCGGATGCTCCTCGTCCTGGACGATCTGGAGAAGCTCGCCGCGCACGAGCGGTGCGGCGCCGCGGCGGTGGAGGAGTTGCGGCGGCTGATGGCGCGGTCGCCGTCCCTCAACGTCGTCGCGCTGTGCCGTCCCGGCGGCGACCGGCGGCTGTTCGACGCCAACCCGGCGCTCGTCCGGGCGTTCGACGTGGCCCGCACCCGCGACTTCGGCGAGGAGGACTTCGCCGACCTGTTCACCCTGGCCGTCGCCCGCCGCGGATCGCGCGTGGCCCCGGACGTGGCCGCGACGGCGGGCGGCATGCTGCGCCGCACCCCGCCGCTGCTGAACCTGCGCGGCGCGCGGCTGGTGGAGCACATGGCCGGGCAGGCCGTCGCCGCCGCCGTCCGGCGCGCCGCGGACGAGGACGAGAAGGCGGCGGACGAAACGAAGCCGGACGAGAACGCCCCGGACGACGACGCGCCGCCCGCGGGCCCGCCGGAGATCACGGCGGCCGACCTGCCGCAGCGCCTCATCCCCGGCCGCTCCGCCGACGCCGACCCGCTCGCCGAGCTGGCCGCCTGCGCCGGGATCGAGCCCGCCAAGCGGGAGGTGGACGCGCTGGTCGCCGAGGCCAAGGCCGCGCGCCTGCGCCGCGAGGCGGGGATGACGGCGCGGACGCGGCCCAGGCACCTGGTGTTCACCGGGAACCCCGGCACGGGCAAGAGCAAGGTCGCGGGCATCCTCGGCCGGATCTACGCCGACCTCGGGGTGCTGTCGTCCGGGCATCTGGTCGAGGTGGAGCGGGCCGACCTGCTGGGGGAGTACGCGAGCGAGAGCGTGCTGCGGGTGCGGCGGGCGGTGGAGCAGGCGCACGGCGGGGTGCTGGTCGTCCGCGACGCGCACGCGCTGGTGTCGGCCGCGACGGACGCCGCCCGCGGCCGCGAGGTGCTGGACGTGCTGCTCACCGGTGTCCAGGCGCACAGCGAGGACCTCGTCGTCGTGCTGACCGGGCCGGAGGCGGAGCTGAACGGGCTGCTGAAGTCGCATCCCGACCTGGCCGCGTACTTCCCGCGCACCGTCCTGTTCCCCGACCTGGCCGTCGGCGAGCTGGTCGAGGTGTTCGCGGCCAAGGCCGCCGACGCGGGCTTCGAGCTGGCGCCCGGCGTGCTGGACAAGGTCGGCGAGCTGGTGGAGTCCGCGCCCCGCGAGCGCGGGTTCGGCAACGCCCGCGCCATGATCAACCTGCTGGACCGGGCGGTGGCGATGCAGGGCCGCCGCGTGCTGGCCGACGGCATCGTCGACGAGACCGAGTCGCTGGACGAGATCCTCCTGGAAGACGTCCCGGACACGCTCAGCCGCGGCCGCGACGACGTCCCGGGCGAGCCGCTCGCCGAGATCGAGCGGCTGATCGGGCTGGCCGACATCAAGCGGGAGGTGGCCGGGCTGGTCGCCGAGGTCCGCGCCGAGCAGCTGCGGCGCGACGCCAAGCTCGCCCCGGCCACGCCGTCGCGGCACATGGTGTTCATGGGCAACCCCGGCACCGCCAAGACGACGATCGCGCGGTTGATCGCCGCCGTGTACGCGCGGCTCGGGCTGCTGTCGTCCGGGCACCTGGTGGAGGTCACCCGCGCCGACCTCGTCGCCGAGTTCATCGGGCAGACCGCGCCGCGGGTGCGCGGCGCGGTCGAGCGCGCGCTCGGCGGCGTGCTGTTCGTGGACGAGGCGTACGCGCTGACGTCCGCGAGCGGCGACCGCCGCGACTTCGGCCACGAGGCCATCGCCGAGCTGCTGCGGCTGATGGAGGAGCACCGCGGCGACCTGGTCGTCATCGTCGCCGGCTACGACGCCGAGATGGAGCGGTTCCTGGACGCCAACCCGGGCCTGAAGTCCCGGTTCCCGAAGGTGCTGCGCTTCCCCGACTACTCCGCCGACGAGCTCGTCACGATCTTCGAGTTCATGGCGGCGGAGGCCGGGTTCGCGCTCGCGCCCGGCGTCCTGGACGGCCTGCGCCACGTCGTCGCCGCCCATCCACGGGACGCCTCATTCGGCAACGCCCGGCTCGTCCGCAACCTGCTGGAGGCGGCGATCTCCCGGCAGGCGCAGCGCATCACCGCCGCCGACGACCGCGCGCCCGCCGGGATCGGGCCGGACGAGATCGGCCTGCTCCGCCCCGAGGACCTGCCCGACGCCCCGCCGCCCGAGCCCGGCATCGGCTTCGGCCGCGCCGGCTTCGGCCCCTACATCTAGCCGCCCCCTAACCGGCCGCCTGCGCGTCCCCGGCGCCCTCTGCGTCCGTGGCCGGCCGCGGGTGCGGGGCTCCGTTGGCGTAGGCGGCGGCCTGCAGCGAGTACAGGTCGGCGTACAGGCCGCCGCCGGCCATCAGCGCCGCGTGGTCGCCCTCCTCGATGACCCGGCCGCGCTCCAGGACGTAGATCCGGTCGGCGTAGCGGACGCTGGCGAGCCGATGCGTGATCAGCAGCACGGTCCGGCCGTCGGCGTGCGTGCGGATCCGCTCGAACAGGTTGTGCTCGGCGCGCGCGTCCAGAGCCGCGGTGGGCTCGTCGCAGATCAGCAGCGGCGCGTCCCGGAAGAAGCCGCGGGCGACGGCGAGCCGCTGCCACTGCCCGCCCGACAGCTCCGCGCCGCCCTTGAACCGGCGGTCCAGCAGCGTGTCGTAGCCGTGGGCGAGCCCCTCGACGACCTCGTCCGCCCCGGAGGCCCGCGCGGCGACGAGCACCTCCGGGTCCTCGCCCCCGCCGTCGCTCTCGCCGTCGCCCCCGCCGTCGCCTTCGCTGGGGACGCGCTCGCGGCCGTCCTGATCGCGGCCGCGTCCCATCGTGATGTTCTGCCGGGCGGTCATCGGCCAGTGCGTGTACTGCTGCGCGATGACGGCGATGCGTTCCCACACGTCCTGCGGCGCGACCTTCGTCAGCGGCACGTCGTCCCACCGGACCTCGCCCGAGTCGGGGTCGTACAGGCCGGCCATGATCTTGGCGAGGGTCGTCTTGCCGGAGCCGTTCTCGCCGACGAGCGCGACCACCTCGCCCTTGTCCAGATGCAGCGAGACGCCGTGCAGGGACGGCGCGTCCGAGCCCGGATAGGTGAACGTGACGTCGTCGACGGCGATGCGCGCGAAGTCGTCGGGAATCCTCTCGCGCGCCGTCTCCGCAAGCCGCTCGGACGTCCCCGCAAGCGGCTCGGACGTCCCCGCAAGCGGCTCGGACGTCCCCGCGGACGCCGGGGCGGACGGGAGCGCGCGGCGCGGGATCCGTCCCTCCGCCTTGGCGCAGAACGCCAGGTAGTCGCCGAAGTACAGGCCCTCCTCGTAGCACTGGTTGACCGCGAACACCAGGTTGACCAGCGACGACTGCCCCGACCTGATCGCGAGGACCGCCGTGCCCGCCACCGCCAGCGGCACCGCGCCCTTCCACAGCATGACGCCCAGCGCGATGTAGACGGCCGCCGTCGCGACGCCCTTCAGCATGTCCCCGGTGACCTTCGCGATGGTCTGCCGGCGCGCCAGGTCCAGCTCGACGGTCCGCTGGTAGGCCGCCGACCGGTCGTACTGGTCGAGCAGGAACGGCCGCATGGTGAACGAGCGGACCTCGGCGGCGTGCTCCCGCTCGACCATCAGGTCCGACAGGATCCACTTCCGCCGCGCGACCTCGACCAGCGCGAGCATCGTCAGGTACTGCATCCGCGCGCTGCGCAGCGACGCCCAGCCCTCCGGGACGGCCGTGAGGAGCAGCAGCGGCAGGAGCAGCGGGTGCAGGACGCCGAGCGTCCCGGCCGCCGCGACCATGCCGACGGCGCCGGTGAGCACGTCCACCGCCTGCTGGACGACCCGCGGCGCCGAGTTCAGCCCCCGGGTCTGGGCGCGCTGCAACTCGTCCAGGAAGTCGGAGTCGTCGAGCGCGGCCAGATGGACGGCGGTCGTGGCCTCGTACAGCCGCAGCTCGGCGAGCCGCTGGACCTGCGGGCGCAGCCGCGACTGCGCCCAGCCCGCGCACGCCTGGAGCCCGGCCCGCAGTCCCACCGCGCCCGCCACCAGCGCCAGCGACGGCAGCGCGTCGCGCACCCGCCCCGGCGTCGGGCCGCCGCTGAACAGCGCGGTGAGCACGCCGGTCGTCGCGAGCAGCCAGAACGCGGTGAAGATCCCCGCGACGAGGTTGAGGGAGATCGTCGCGAGCGTGTCGATCCGGCTGGCCCGCCAGGCCAGGCCCGTCGCCTGCGCGATCACCCCGGGGAGCCGCCGCGCGACGGTGCCCATCCCCGTCTCGGCGAGCTCCGCGTCCTTCTCGTGCCACCGGTGGGCGCTCAGCTCCGGGAGATCGGGCTTCGGGGGAGGGGCCTTGCGCCGCCGGCCCGTCCGTCCCGGGGAGAGGCCCGCCCGTCTCAGGGGGAATCGTCTTGCCGAACGCCGTCGTGTGCCCATGCGCCGCCCTTCGCACGTACTGCCCGCCAGAGGCAGTGTGCTTCCTGCGGGGGACGGTGTCTGCCGCGTTTGTCACTAAGCGTGGTTATTTGGAGCAGTCCACAATCATGCGGCGGATGGACGCGCCCGAACCCCTAGGGTGTCTAGGGTTTACGGCATGAGCGACGGCTGGCCGGAAGGCTGGACACGCAAGGAGGGCGACGGCGTGGCGCGCAGCAGGGACCACTCCGCACGCGCGGAGCACCACCACGCCGCCTACGGGCGGGAGGCGTACGGCGACCCCTACGACGACCCGGCCGCCGGCGACCAGCTCGCCGGGCGCAGGTACGACCAGGGCGGCCCGTACGACGGGCCTCCGATCAGGCCGCGCCGGCGGCGGCGCCGCTGGCCGCGCGTCCTCGGCGCCCTCGCGGTCGTCCTGATCCTCCTCGTCGTCGGCGGGTACTTCTACCTCGACTCGCGGCTGAAGCGGGAGGCCGTCCTGGAGGACTATCCCGGCCGCGTCGGCGACACGCCCGGGACCAACTGGCTGATCGTCGGCTCCGACAGCCGCGATGGCCTGTCCAAGGCCGACCAGAGGCGGCTCAAGACCGGCTTCACCGGCGGCCGGCGCACCGACTCGATGATGCTGCTGCACTACGGGTCCGGCGGGACGTCGCTGATCAGCCTCCCGCGCGACTCCTACGTCCCCATCCCGGGACGCGGGTCAAACAAGCTGAACGCGGCGTTCGCCTTCGGCGGTCCCAAGCTGCTCGTGCGGACCGTGGAGAAGGCCACCGGCATCCACATCGACCACTACGCGGAGATCGGGTTCAACGGCTTCGTGGGCGTGGTGGACGCCGTCGGCGGCGTCGACATCTGCGTCAAGGACGACGTCAAGGACCCCAAGGCGGGCCTCGACCTCCAGGCCGGCTGCCAGACGCTGGACGGCGGCCAGGCGCTCGGCTACGTCCGCACCCGCGCCTACGCCCGCGCCGACCTCGAACGGGTCGAGAAGCAGCGGGAGTTCTTCGGCGCGCTGATGAAGAAGTCGACGAGCTGGGGGACGATGCTCAACCCGTTCCGGAGCATCCCGCTGGCGACGAACGCCACCAGCAACTTCCTCGTGGACGACGGCGACCACCTGCACCACCTCGTCCGCATGATGTGGGCGATGAAGGGCGTCTCCGGCAAGGACGGCGTGACCACCACGGTCCCGATCGGCGGCGGCGGCAGCTCGGCGAGCGCCGGCGCCTACATCACCTGGGACAGGGCCAAGGCGTCCAGGCTCTTCGAGGCCCTCCAGCAGGACGAGCGGATCCCGAAGGACGTCATCACGAAGTGACCGCGAACACCCTCGCGGAGTGACCCGGAGGCACCATCACGACGGCGGACCTGCGATTGGGCCGCGCCCGCCTGGTTAGAGTCGGGTCATGTCGGATGTGACGCCGGACGGCGGTGCCGAGCTGGACGAGCTGCCGTCCAAGGAGTTGTACGACCGCGCGATGAGCCTCGCGAAGGAGCGTCGCGACGTCGGTTTCCTGTGGGACCTGCTGCGCGCGATCCCCGCCGCCGCGGCGGCGATCGGGGAGGTCGACCGCGCCGAGTTCGACCTGTTCCACGGGCTGTCGCTGCTGGAGGAGTTCACGCACGCGGGCGAGGGCGAGCTGGCGGACGCGCTCCGTCCCCTCTACATCGAGTACCTCGCCGCGCACGCCAAGGGGACCTGACCGTCTCTTTGACCCTTCTTGATCTCCGTTCCTCCGCTCCGGGGAATCACCCTCCGTAGGCAATTGACCGCAGAGGGTGGTTGAAGTGAACAAGAAGCATATGAAGATCGCCGGCATCGCCTTCGGGGCGTGGTACGTCATCAGCAGGCCCGAGGGGGCGGCGAATCTCGTCAACAACGCCCTGAGCGGACTCGGCACCTGCGCCGAGTCGTTGTCGCAGTTCATGAGCGCGATCCCGAGCTGAAGGACCGGCTCCCGCCTCCCCCCGGGGGACGCCCCCGCGCCTCCCCGGGACGGCCCAAGAGGCCCCGTGCCCTAGGCGGTGCGGGGCTTCTTCGCGCGGGCAGCAAGCCGTTGCTCCCGCGTCAAGTAAAATCGCGCTTTGCGGGCAGACGCGCCTGGGCACAATGTGATCGGGTCAGTTGTGTCGTTGCGCTACAACCAGGGACGGCGTTACGGATGAAGAAGAACCTCCGTTATGTGGCGATCGCCTTCGTCATCTTCTACTTGCTGAGCTCCCCCACGGACGCGGCAGGAGTGGTCAACAACGCGTTCAGCCAGCTGGGCGAGGCGGGCAACCAGCTCGCCGCATTCGTGAACGCCTTGGGCACGTAGGGTCGCGCCGGCGCGCGGCGCGGGCCCTCCGGCCCGGCGGCGCCGGCGGCACGATCGACTAGGGCACGGCCGGTCGTTCTGAATCGATCTCCTAGGATCGGCCTCATGTCTGTCTTCGACGTAGAGATCGATGGTCTGCGCGGCGGCTCCGCTGACCTCGGCCAGTACCAGGGCAAGACCGTGCTCGTAGTCAACGTCGCCTCCAAGTGCGGGCTCACCCCGCAGTACTCCGGCCTGGAGCGACTGCAGGAGCGGTACGCGGGACGCGGCTTCACCGTCCTCGGGGTGCCCTGCAACCAGTTCATGGGCCAGGAGCCCGGCACCGCCGACGAGATCGCGGAGTTCTGTTCGGCGACCTACGGGGTCACGTTCCCGATGACCGAGAAGATCGAGGTCAACGGCGACGGGCGGCACCCGCTGTACCAGGGCCTGGTCGGCGCGCCCGACGCCGAGGGCCACACCGGCGACATCCGCTGGAACTTCGAGAAATTCCTCATCGGCCCGGACGGCACGGTCGCCGCGCGCTTCGCGCCCCAGGCGGAGCCCGAGTCCGCCGAGGTCGTCGCCGCCATCGAGAAGAACCTCCCGGCCTGAGTCCCGCCCCTGGACGCGCCTCTCCCACCCGGAGGCGCGTCCGCAAGCCGTGACCGGTGTCCGCGCCCGCCGACCGTATCCGCCGACTGAGCCCCGTCAACTGAGCCGCCGGTTGTGATGCGTGGCCGTGTGGCCGCCGGTTGTGAATCGGGCCACACCGGACCGCCCTTGCCCTTATTGGGCGCCGCGTCTAACTTGTGAAATCGCGACATGACGTGGGAGGTGCCCATGGGCGGATGGACGGCCCGCGACATCCCCGACCTGGACGGCCGGCGGGCGATCGTCACCGGGGCCAACAGCGGCATCGGCTACCACACCGCGCTGCGGCTCGCGCAGCACGGCGCGTCCGTCGTCCTGGCCTGCCGCGACGCCGAACGCGCCCAGGCCGCCGCGGACCGGATCAGGGCCGCCGCCCCGGACGCCGACGTCGCCGTCGGGCGGCTCGACCTGGCCGACCTGTCGTCCGTCCGGACGTTCGCCGCCCGGCACGGAGGCGCGCCCCTCGACATCCTGGTCAACAACGCCGGCGTCATGGCCCTCCCGCGCCGCACCACCGCCGACGGGTTCGAGATGCAGTTCGGCACCAACCACCTCGGCCACTTCGCGCTCACCGGCCTGCTCCTGCCCGCGCTGCGCGACGCCCCGTCGGCGCGCGTGGTCACGCTGACGTCCGGGTTCGCCTGGGCGGGGCGGCTGCGCTTCGACGACCTGCAGGGCGAGCGCCGCTACCGCAAGTGGGCCGCCTACGGCCAGTCGAAGCTCGCCAACCTGATCTTCGCCAGGGAACTCGACCGCCGCGTCCCCGAGCTGACCAGCGTCGCGGCCCATCCCGGCTACGCGGCCACCAACCTCCAGCAGACCGGCCCGAGGATGCAGGGCAGCACGGTCATGGAGAAGGCCGCAGGCGTCGGCAACGCGCTGATCGGGCAGTCCGCGGCCGCGGGGGCGCTGCCGTCCCTCTACGCCGCGACGGCCCCGGACGTCCAGGGCTGCGCCTGCTATGCCCCCCGCCTGCTCCAGTACCGCGGCGCGCCGGCCAAGGCCGTCACGCCGCCGCACGCGGACCGTCCCGGCCAGAGCGAGCGCCTCTGGCGGATCTCCGAAGACCTGACGTCCGTCGCCTACGCCCCAGCCCCCGCCTGACGCCGCCCCCATCCGAGACCCGACCAACCTGCGTCAGGCGAGGGCCGGGACGACCTGCATCAGGCGGGGACCGGACGGCGGACCCAGGCGGGCTCGGACGACCTGCATCAGGCGGGGCCCCGGCCGACCTGCGTCAGGCGGGGCCTGCACGGTCTACGTCAGGCGGGGCCTGCACGGTCTGCGTCAGGCGGGGCCTGCACGGTCTGCGTCAGGCGGGGCCTGCACGGTCTGCGTCAGGCGGGGCCTGCACGGTCTGCGTCAGGCGGGGCCTGCACGGTCTACGTCAGGCGAGGGCTGGGCGGTCTGCGTCAGGCGGGGGTGGGACGGTTTGTGTCAGGTGAGGCCGTGGACGGCCTGGGTCAGGGTCGCGGTGACGACGGCGTCCGCGCTGGACGGGTCGCGCTGCGCGAGGCGGGCCGCGGCGTCGACCAGGCCCTGGATCAGCTCGGCGCGGAGCGCGGGCTCGGGGACGCCGCTCTCCTCCAGCGCCGTGACGAGCGGCCGCAGCAGCTGCGCGTGTCCGTCCCGGATGCGTTCGAGGGCCGGTTCGGCGAGCGCGTGCTCGACGAGGGCGACGGCGGCGGCGTGCCGTCCGTCCGTCATGACCTCCAGCTGGGACCTGATGTAGGCCTCGACCTTGCCGCCGAGATCGTCCGGCCCGGCGAGGGCGTCCGCGACGAGCGACGCCCACCGCGGGAGCTCCTCCTCGACGATCGCGGCGACCAGGTCGTCCTTCGACCGGAAGTACTCGTACAGGCTCGGCCGCGACAGCCCCACGCGCCTGGCCAGCGCCGCGAGCGACAGCGCCTCGATGCCCTCCTCGGCGACGAGCGCCCGCGCGGCGTCCAGCAGCGTCCGCAGCTGCCGCGCCCGGTGCGCCGCGACGGTCGGCTCACTGATCTTCGGCACCCGGCCATTCTACGGTTGCCGACTACCGGTAGGTAAGTTCACGGCGCGCGGGTGATGTCCCAGTCGAGGGTGGCGGGCAGCGCGCCCTCCATGGTGAGGAGCCAGCGCTTGACCTCGACGCCGGAGCCGCCGCTGTAGCCGCCGAGGCCGTTGGACGCGACGACGCGGTGGCACGGCACGATCAGCGGGATCGGGTTGCTCCCCATCACCTGCCCGATGACCTGCGCGTGGGCGCCCGTGCCGCTGCGGTCGCCGAGCTCGCCGTACGTGACGACCCGCCCGTAGGGGACGGTCTCGTACAGCGTCGCGAGGACCTGCCGCTGCACGTCGGACGTCAGCCGCCAGTCGATCGGGACCTCGAAGCTCTTCAGGTCGCCGGCGAAGTAGTCGCGGAGGGCCGACAGGGCCGGGGCCGGGCGGCCGGGCGCGTCCACGACGGGCAGGCCGGTCGCCTTGGCGGTGCGGGCCCGGGCGGCGGGCGTGTCGCGGAAGTGCAGCGACACGACCCCCGTCTCGGTCTCGGCGACGAGGAGGCGTCCGAGCACGGTGTCGACCGTGCCGAACGCGAGGGTCTCGGTCATCGTTCAGTGCTCCTTCCGGCGCGTCCAGCGTCGCACGCGGGTCCGTCATTCCACCGCCGACGCTGTCTTTCCGTGACACCTCTCTCAACACCGGGCGGGTCCGTCACGTTGCGATGGTCCGGTGGAGGCGGGCGGACTCCCTCACCAGGCGGCTGGACCCGCCGCGGGCCGCCACGTCCGCGACGGCGGGGATCGCGCCCTTGGCGCCCGTGGTCTCGGCGAGGCGGGTGGCGAGGGCGAGCAGGTCGGGCGTGCCGGCCGGTGCGCGCTCACCCGGTGCGGGGAGGGCGTGCGGGAGGGCGGCGGCGAGCGTCGTCCACACGCCGGCGTGGGCGCCCGCGTCGGCGGCCGTCGTGAGGGCCTTCACGGCGCGCGGCAGGGTGATCTGGCCGACGGCGGCGAGCCGTCCGAGGGCCGTGCCGGTCTCGGCCGCCGGGAGGTGCCCGCGCCCGGCGAAGGCGAGGAACGCCTCGACGGCGGTCGCGCGCTCGTGCTGGTCCTTGTTCGCCAGCGTGCAGGCGAGGAGCGTCCCGGTGGCGGCGCCGGCGGGGCCGTCGGCCTCGGCCAGGTCGAGCATGATGGCGCCCTGACCCCAGTCGACGTCCTCGGTGCCCGCCACGTGGGGGAGCAGGTGCGCGGCGGTGACCTCGCGGTGGGACGGCAGGACGGACGGCCAGAACGCGACGAACGGGTCGTAGATCGATCCGCCGAAGTCCGTCCAGCCGGACCTGGAGAGGGCGCAGAGGCGGGCGATGTCGGAGTCGCCGGGCATGTCCACCGTGGACAGGACGTGGGCCGGGGACGGAAGGTCCCGCCCGCCGACGGACGTGACGGGCTCGTCGAGGAACGCGCACTCGACGGCGGGGTCGGCGAGACCGCCGCCGGCGAGCCAGGACGCGACCGTCCGGCCCGCCTTCGACGCCAGGCCCTTCGCGCGCGCCACCGCCGCCGCGTCGATCTCGCGGGGGACGCGAAGCATCGCCTGCGCCAGTTCGGCCCGGCCGGGCGCGGCGCCGGCGCGCTCCAGCCGTTCGAGTCGCGCGACCAGCACCGCCGGGTCGATGTGCCCGCTGCCCTCGGTCGGCGTCGCGAGCAGCACGGGCGCCTCCCCGATCGCGGACACGATCTCGTGCCGCCGCCAGGCGAGGAACCGTTCCAGCCGCGGCAGGAACCCGGTCCCGAAGATCCGGGAACGCCCCTTGCGGAACGCGGCGCGCAACCCTTCCGCCTGGTGCCGGGTGTTCGCGGGAAGCAGCAGTCTCCGCGCCGCGAACAGGATCCCGTTTCCCCGGACGAAGTCGCGCTGGTACGCGTGCACCAGCACCTCCAGGAGCCACGGCGCGTGGTCGGAGCAGGCTCGCTGGAGCGCGTCCCTGGTCGCGTCGCGGTCGCGGTAGGCGAACTCGACGAGGGCGGCCAGGAAGCGTTCGGTCGTCGGCCACCTCTCCTCGGAGCCCGCGAGGACGATGAACTCCTCGGCCAGTTCGGCGACGGTCCCGATCGGCGCGGGCGACTCGCGGGGCGTGAAGGGCGGCGGGGCCGCGAGCGGTCCGGGCGCGGCGGCGGCCTCGACGTCGCCGAACGCGGCGGCGATCGTCGCGCGGAGGCCGGCCGGGAGATCGGCGGCGGCGGCCCGGACCTCCGCGCGGACGGCGTCGCGCGCCAGGGCGGCATGCTTCGCCGCGATCTTGACCGCGCGTTCCCGCAGGTCGAGGAACTCGGACGCGAAGACGGCCGGCAGGGCGCGCAGCGTCGCGTCCACCCGGTCGCGGCTGCGGGCCGTCCGGTCGACCCAGGTCAGCGCGGCCCGGACGAGCTTCCGCTCCGGCCGGAACAGCACCGCGCCCACGGCCTCCTCGAACAGCGTCGCGTCGAGTCGTTCCAGGTCGTCGGCTCGGCGGACCTGCCGCAGCGCCAGGTCGGCGACGGTCGGCGGCGCGGTCGGCAGCAGGCGGACGTAGTCGCGCACGCGGGCGGCCGCCTCCCCGGCGGCCGCCTCTTCGTCATCGGGCTCAAGCGCGTCGTGCAGCCGGACGAACCAGCGGAGGGTGTGGGGCGTGCCGCCGCGCAGGAAACGACTGACGCAGCCGTCCAGGAGGGTTTCGCGTTCGAGTCGCCCGGTACGGGCCAAGGCGACGATCGAAGCGGCCCAGGTGGTTTTGGGAGTCGGACCCCATTGGGCGTGTGCCTCGTCCAGGGCTAGTGCGGCGCCTACACCGTCCGCCTCGAAGAGCCTGGGGACGAGCGTGTCCAAGCACGGGTCTTCGGCGAGTTCGTCTGGTTTGCCACCATCGGCCACCCAGCCGACGACGAAACCATCGGACACCGGGGGAGCGACACCGGCGGACTTGATGAACGCCGCCGCGATGTGCCAGCGGGCCCAGTCGTCGTCGGAAACACGGATGCGGGCGGCGACGCGATGGGCGACCTCCGCGCGCCAATCGTCCGGACGGTCCGCCGTGACCGCGCACAACGCCGTGGTGAGACCGGCGTAACTGTCTGCGCTCCACCACGGCTGGAGCTCGGAACGGCACAGCCACGCCGCCGCGGCCGCGGCGCCGCCGATCGTGGCCGCGCCCGCCAGAAGGAGCGGCTCCCTCGCGCTTCCGTCCAGGAATCCGCCCGCCGCGGTGCGCATCGCCTTCAGCATGCCGGGGAGTTCCTTGGCGAACGCACGCCTGGCGTCGTCGTCCAGGTCGGTGACCAGGTGCTCCGTCCGTCGCAGGTCGCCTGCGTCGATGGCCTTCCGGATGTCGTCCCATGCGCTCATCGAACGGCCTCCACGCTCGCGTCGGCGCCGGCGTCGCGGCGGACCATGCGGGCGGCGAGGACGTGCTTGCACGGCCCGCGCTCACCCCGATGGTCGAACCACCATGGGCACGTGCAGGTGGCGCGGTCACCGTCGAAGCGGACCTGGCGTTCGCCGCCGTCCGTCCGCACGATCGCCGTGTCGTCGCCCGTGAACCGGACGGCGCCCTCTTCGACGAGCGTGTGCGCGGAACGCAGCCGCGGGTTGAGCGCCGCCACCCGGGCGGGGTCGTAGGGCAGTTCGCGGTGGAAGAACGCGGCCTCGGCGGTGTCGAACCCGACGCGGCCGGACGTCCCCAGCTGGGTCAACGCGGCCTTCGTCCGCTCCAGGGTGAGCCCGGACCGCTCGGACAGCAGGTCCGGGTCGACACGGGGCTCGAACGACAGCAGCGCACCGACCAGATCGGCGTCTCCTGCCGCCTCGTCGGTCGCGAGGGCTTCGAGCACGGCGCCCTCACCGGAGAAACCACGCGAGTGTTGGGGGGACAGCGTCAGGACGTACCGCATCCCCGGCAACTCCAGCTCCCACACGCTCGACACGGGCCCGCCACTGTTGGCGACCGACGGCCCGTACACGCGCAGGGCCCGCGTGAAGCGGAGCAACGGCAGCAGCGTCCGCAGCCGGTCGGGCCCCGCCAGGCACACCGCACCGGACACCGGACGGGACGAGACCCGCAGCGTCCGTCCCGCGGGCACCACCCAGAGGGCTTCCCGCGCGCGCTTGGGCAATGACCGCAGGAACCGGACGGCGTCCGGCCCCGCCAGCTCGGCACGCGGATCGAACCCGGCGGTGATGACCTGGACTTCGGCGAATCCGCGCAGCCACCGGTCCGGCAGTGGCACCTTCTTCTCCACGACGGCGCCGTCCATCGTGGTCACGGCCAGTTCCTCCGCGCCGACCGCCAGATGCAGGGGATCGGAGCCGCCCACCCGCGCCAGGGCCTCGCGCAGCGGTCCGTTCACGTCGACGTTCGTCGTGCCGCGCTCGTGCACGTCGCCGTCCATCGCGGGCTCCAGCACGTCCAGCCGCGCGTACACGCCGCCGCAGACGGAGAACGACTCCATCCGCAGCCGGTCGCCGTTGCAGGTGACGACGGGATCGCGGAACGAGGTGGGACGCGGCTGGAAGTACCGGGTCTGCGCGACGTCGGCCAGCGCCAGCAGCGCCGCCGCGGCCGGCGCCGCCTGCGTGAGGACGCCGCTGAAGAAATGCGGATGCGGCCGCGGCCCGCCGCTGGTCGTCCCGCCGGACGTCGACAGGCCCAGAAGCCCGCCGCCCAGCCCGGACGGCCGCGTGTACGTGTACGCCTGCGCGGCCCCTGCCGCCACGGTGCTACTCGCCATGCCGCGAACGTAGAGCCCTCGACCGACAGTTTCAGCCCAGGGGGCGACCCCCTGGAACCCCCGTCACGGGCTGTGTTGGCCCAGGGGGGCGACCCCCTGGCGCAACCCCCGTCACGGCCCGCCGCGCGGCGGGTCGTGCGACCTCCGGCGCTGACGCGGAACTTTCTTAGACGTACTTTGGATGTATGCCAGCAACGATCTTCACCCCAGCAGCCCTACAACCCCAGGTCACGACCCCCGACTACCTACACGCCGCCGCCCCGAACGCCCCCGCCGCGCTCACCGGACGCGCCTACCTCCGGGTGTCGCGCGACCGAGACGGGCGCATGCGGTCACCCGGACAGCAGAACGGTGAGATTGCGCAGGACGCCGCCGCCAACGGCATCGTTCTCGGCACCCCGTACACCGAACATGACGCCGTCTCGGCGTCCCGCTACAGCACAAAGAAGCGGGACGGGTTCGATGACCTCCTAAACGATCTGCGGACAGACCGGTTCGGCGCTGACATCCTGTACCTGTGGGAGTCGTCGCGAGGATCACGCCGGGTGGGCGAGTGGGTCACCCTGCTAGACCTTCTGGAACAGCGCGGCGTGCTCGTCCGCGTCAAGACGCACGGGCGCACGTACGACCCTGCCAACCCGCGCGACCGCCGCACCCTGCTAGAGGACGCCGTGGATAGCGAGTACGAGTCCGGCAAGACGAGCGACCGGATCCGGCGTGCCGTCGCGGCGAACGCTGCGGAGGGTCGCCCGCAGGGCGCCCCGAATTGGGGATATCTCGCCGTTCACGACGAACGAACCGGGCGCCTGCTCAACTGGAAAAAGGATCCGGAACGTGCACCGCTAATTGAGGAACTGTTCACCCGCATCACAAAAGGGCACGCGTTCAAGACGATTGCCGCCGACTGGGAAAAGCGCGGCATTCGCAACAAGCGCGGCAACCGGTTCTCGCCTCAGCATCTGCGCGGCCTTGCCATTAAACCGGCCTATACCGGTCTGCGTGTCTACAAGGGAACTCTGATCGAGGGTATTTGGCCCAAGATCGTTGACCGTGCCGTGTTCTGGAAAGTGCAAAAGATCCTCGCCGGTCCGAAACACCAGAACTCTGCCAAAGACCGCGCGGGCCGCGCTGTCAACGAGTTTACCGAAATCATCAAGTGCGACGTCTGTGGCTGGGGAGTTTCGCTCAATATCGAGCAATACCGTTGCCACGTGAACGGGTGCATTCGCTTCGGAGATAAAAACGGGGTCGACGAAATCCTTCGCGCCGCGATTTGGGACTACCTTTCCCGCCCGGAAATGTGGGAGGGGATCGCGATAACCGAGGAGGGGTCGGAGGAAGTCCGACAGATCAGTGAAGACCTAGCGGCACTGCGCGCGGAACGCGACAAGGCGGAACGCGAAGAACCCGAATCGGTGAGTGAGGCGAAAATGATGGGCCGCCTTATCGAGAACCTGAACCAGAGCATTCGCAAGAAAGAGATACGAGAACAGGAACTCACAACCCCGTCCGCGCTGCGCGACCTCATGACTCCGGGTGGCGACATTAAAGCCCGATGGAATGCCGCACCGATCGAAACGCGCCGGAAGGTCGCGAAGATTCTTCTTTCGCCCGCGTACCTCGGGGAAGTGCGTCTTACACGGTCGCCGGTCAGGAACCGGCGCGTTCCCGCCGCCGAGCGCATGAAGTGGGTTCGCGACACGGACCCCGCATAGGCGCGCGACCGCACGTCACGCTGAACGCCCCCCGGACCGGTCCGGGGGGCGTTTCGCAATATGCGGGGTTTACGCGCTTGCATCCCGAACCGGATCGGTATGAGGATGGACAACGAGTCCAATCGACTCGGCGGGGCCGCCACCAAAATAAACAGACCGCGCTAAGAATGAGACCGGAATGAGGCCGCGCCAATGGGAACGCCATCCATTGGAGGCAGCAGTGGCAAAGCCGAAAGACCCGCAAGCCCGCCTAGCGTCCCTCTACCGCTGGCACCCGGAGAACCTAGAAGCGATCGAGCAAGCCCGCGCGGAGTATCGCGAGGCGCAATACCTCCGCGACATCAAAGAAATCGTTCGGACCGCCCCGCCGCTCACTTCGGAAGCCCGCGACCGAATCCGGGACCTTCTCCGCCCCTTCATCGCGGGGGGCGACACTGGATGACAGACAACAGAGCGGGGACCGCCCCTGTGAAGGCGGCCCCCGGCGTCATCAAAGGCGGCGGCGATGACAACCCCCATGCTACTGCGAACGCGCCCCAGAGCAACGGAGACGCCCTCACACCCGACACGGCTACCCGCGCGCACCCGCACGCCCAAGACAGCGCTACGGCGCGCACAGAGACGCCCACAGCGGCAACCGGACCACCGGCACCCGACTACGGGACGCCGCCCTACCGGTTCACGTGGGAACGCGCCATACGCGATGACCCGACCGTGACCGGCCCCCGCATGCTCACCCTTCTCACCGTGGGCACCTTTCTTGGACTTGACGGGCGCGGATTCGTCGGACTCGCCCAGCTCGCCCAATCAATGGGCGTCAGCGAAAAGACCGTTAGCCGTCATCTCGGATGGGCGCGTGACACCGGCTGGATCACTCGCACCCGTCGTGGTCACCGGTCCGGGAAAACCCCACTCGCCTCCGAGTACGAACTTGCCCTACCCACACCGGGCCTAGTGGCGTCCGAAAGCGATTCCCTATCGGACACCCAGGTGTCCGGTAGAGGACCAGCCTCCCAACCGGACACCCAGATGACCGATAGGGAATCCCAACCGGACACGCTGATGTCCGGTAGAGGCGAACCCCAACCGGACAAACACGAACCCCAACCGGACAAATCAGCACCCCCAACCGGACACCCAGATGTCCGCCCCTTGTCCCTCATCACTGGCCCTAAGGCCAGTGATGACGATCAGACCGACGCGCGGCCGACAAACGGCCGCGCGGCACAGACAGACCAACCAGAAACCCGCCAACCACACGAACGCCGAAACCTCATCAAACTCGTCACCGAACAAACCGGGTGGACCGACCACGACGCCCGCCAATGGATAGCCCAGACCATGAGCCACGCACGCGGACCAGTGGACAACCCGACCGCCTACCTCCGAACCTGTCTCGACCGCCGGCAAACCCCGCACAACCAACCACGAACCAACTTCCCACAAGACCGATTCACCAAAGCGTGCGTAACAGCCGTCCACCTCTACCTAAAACAGGAACACAGCCGACACACGCCCCTAGACGCCGCCGTCGACCTAGTCAACGAATACCAAGAATCCGAAGAAACGTACGGCGCTACTCGACTCGTCCACCGTGGTAACCGCGCTCGCCGGTACGGCGTCGGAAATCAATTCGTCCGGGACGGAGGCACTCGTCGCCGGTGACATGTACACCATTCAGAACGCGCTACCGCCGCGTTTCCAGCCCAACGCGCAATGGTGCGCAAACCTCGCCATCATTAACACACTCGCCCAGTTCCAGACCGCGAACGGTTCGCTCATGTTCCCGGAAATTCGGGAAGGGCGTCTACTGAACCGGCCGCTTAACGAACTGTCCAACATGGACGGCGCCATTAACGCGGCGGCCACCGGAAACAACTATCTGCTTCTCTACGGCGACTTCCGCAATTTCGTCATCGTCGACCGTATCGGGACCACGCTTGAACTGATTCCGCATCTCGTCGGGGCGAACCGCCGCCCGACCGGACAACGCGGGCGATGCTGTGGTTCCGCACCGGTTCCGACGTTGTCGTAAATGAAGCGTTCCGAATGCTCGACGTCCCGACTAGCGCGTAACCGTTTATCGCAACGCAACGGACCCCGCTACTGCCCGGAGTGGCTAGCGGGGTCCGTCTTTTTCTGCGGACAGTATTTTCCCAAGTTCAAACGCAATATCCGCGACCGTGGACGGCACGCCCTGCGATTCGCGGATTTCATCAAATGTTTTCCTCAGAAAACTAGCGGAGCGCCCGGCGGAAACGACGTCGACCAATGCGGCAATCTCGCCGATTATCTCCTCTGCGCGTCGCCAGTCGCCGACATGCACCAGAGCGTTTAGGAGTTGGGCCAGGTCCAATTTTCCGTACAGGTAACGCCCTCGACAAGCCTCGACTACTTGCTCAAAGAGTGGAACAGCTTTTTCCGATCGCCCAATTTGATGGTAGGCGGTGGCTTTATGTCTCGCCAGTTCAGTCTCGTTTATCCACCACGTCCAGTGAGGATCCCGCAAGCTAATGCTCTCCGATAGCACATTCTTCGCTCTATCGAGCGCGCGGAACGCTCCAGTTTCGTCTGCCAGTTGGGCAAGTGCACGCCCGTGACGAATTTCGAAAAGTGCGGCTACGCGCGGCGGTAGGTCTTGTTCAAGCGCGCCGGTTGCGACTCTTAGCGCTTCTGCCGGGCGTTCCAGATGGAGCGACTGCATCGCGAGATGGGTTAGTTCAAACAATTCCATGTCACGGTCTCCCGCTTGCCGGGAAAGCATTAGCGCTTCATGCACGATTTGGCGCGACTCGCTTTGTCGGTCGGCGTCGTATGCAAGCCATGCTGCAATTTCGCCCGTCTCACCGGTTGCCGCCATTAGGTCTCGCTCAATCCCTGGTTCGTAGGCTCCGATTCCAAGTTTGTGATTGGCGGCCTTGAACACGCGTAGCGCTAGCGGGAAGACTTCATGTCCTCCCCACATCGAATCGAGTTTTACGAGCCCTTGATTCGTCTCTCGTATGACATTTACAAAATCTGCATTGACCGGCTGGCCGTTCCTATCCGGCAATGCCAAGGATCCCACAAGTTCCAGGGGGGCGATTGCGTCGGCTGTTGGTGTTGACGCTCGGGACGGCTTGTCACGCTTCCTCGTGGAGCGCAACGCCTTCAGTTCGCCGTTGGCTTTGAGTACCTCGTCTAGACGTTTCGCAACATCTTCGGACGGCGGCCGGATGCCACGTGAGACTTTGGACAACAGCCCTTTGTCGATGTACGCAATTTGCGCAAGTCTGCGCAGGGAGAGGTCTTGCTCGGACATCAGTTGAAGCATTTTTTGGCCAAAGGTCGTCATTGCGCCGTTTCGCCCTCCGGCATCGCCGTTGTCCCACGTCAACGCGTTGACGGTTCGGGGTGTCAACGTGTCAACGGTTCCCAAGGTAGCCGCGATCGGGATGCTCTGGTGAGCGTAAGTGTCACCCGGCACAAAGACGGCCCCGGAACCGGTGATCTCACCACCGGCCCAGGGCCTTGATCCGAACCCCTGGGAGGTTCGAACCCGATGGACAACCCTACGGCCCACACGGGCGGGACGAGAGCGGCGCAGACAGCCGGACAGCCCAAGGAGGCGACCCGCCCATACGACGAGTCACGGAATGCGCTCGAAGACCTACAGGGAGCGCTCGACGCGGCGGGCGTCAAACTTCCGTCGCTCGGCCTGGAAAACGGTCCGGTCATAGGCAGCCGCACCCCGTTGATCGAACTGGGGCGATGCAACATCGAGACGGCGCGCAAGCTCGCCGAGGTGATCCGTCGAGGGGCCGAAGCTTGAACGGCGCGCGGTCATCCGGTCCGGTGGACACGGCGACCGTTCTAGCGGGACTACGCGCGGAATTCCCGCACTTCGGGATAGTGGCCGATCCTCCCTCGGGGACGTGGATGGCGGTCAAGGGCAAGGAGTTCTTTGTGCGCGCGTCGTCTGGCATTGAGCTACGGGAACGGCTGATTGGCGCTACGCCGCACCGGCCGGTGTCGGCATGAGCGCAACAGACCAGCGTTCCGCCGATCTCGCACGAGCGGTTGAGTTGGTGTCGGCCGCGTATGCGGAAGCCATGCGGGAACACGGGCTACTCCCGGGAACGGCGCTAGTGATCCAGACGGCCGCTGAAGCGAAGCTCGCCGAGGTCCTCGACGCGGACGCAGACGCCCCGCCCACTGATCAGGACAGTCATCGCGCAAGCGGTTAGTAGATCCCCGCCCCCGACCACGTCACCGAGCCGGGGGCGGGTCGGTGGGGCGGGACGGCCGGAAACGGCGCGGCGAGTCCCGTCCCACCTTCCAAAGCGACGCATCCGACGGCATGACCAGCCTCGACGGCGCCCCGACCTCGACGAACCCCCTCACAGGGCGTAAGCATCGGTTCCGTAACGAAAGCGTTCGTCTAGCAAAGTTCCGCTGGGGCCCCTCCGGCCGCACGACCCGTGGTGGGTGGGTCGAGGAGGGGGTGTGCGGGGGCGGGGGTAGGCTCGGGGGCGTGCGACGGTTCCTCACCCCTGGCTGGATCGGGCTGCACGCGCTCGCGCTCGTGCTGTGCGGCGCGTTCCTCGGTTTCGGCTGGTGGCAGTACGACCGCGCCCAGAGCGGCAACGACCGCAGCTGGGCCTACACCTTCGAATGGCCGATCTTCGCGCTCTTCGTGATCGTGATGTGGGTCAAGATGATCCGCGACGAGCGGTCCGGGACGGCCCCGGCGCCGAAGGTGATCGAGGAGCCCGCCGAGGCCGGGGTGAAGCGGGAGATCATCCGGCGGCAGGAGGAAGAGGACCCGGCGCTCGCGGCCTACAACCGCTACCTCGCGCGGCTCAACTCCCAGGGCGGCGGACGCGGCTGACCCCGCCGCACGCGGCCCCACGGGGCGGGCGGTCGATGAAAGGTGTGTTCTGTGGAAGGCGCGGTGACCAGGTACCGGATCCTGGCGCTGGTGGTCGGCACGCTGCTGGTGCTGCTGACGATCGGCATGATCCTGAAGTACGGCCCGACCGACATGCCCGAAATGGCGGGCATTGTGGCGCCCGTCCACGGCTTCCTCTACATGGTCTATCTGCTGGTCGCGTACGACCTGTGGCGCCGCACCGGCTGGCCGCTCAGCCGGATGGTGCTGATCGTGCTGGGCGGCGTCGTCCCGTTGATGACCTTCTTCGTCGAGCGCCGGGTCGTCCGCGACGCGCGGGCGCTGCGGGGCGCGAAGGCGGAGGCCGGCGTCTGACCGGTCCCTCCGGGGTCTGGAAATCGCACCCGCCCGTCGCGTAACGTTTGACTCAGTCAAACGTTTGGAGGCGGGACATGGCGGTGAGCGAGGCGGACATCGGCACGGTCCGGGCGTTCAACCGGTTCTACACCGGCGTCATCGGCGTGCTCGGCGAGGGGATCGTCCGGTCCCCGTACTCCCTCACCGAGGCGCGGGTGATCTTCGAGCTGGCGCAGCGGGACGACACCGAGGTCCTCGCCCTGCGCCGCGTCCTCGGCCTGGACGCCGGCTACCTCAGCCGGATGCTCACCCGCTTCGAGTCCGACGGGCTGGTCGCGCGGGAGCGCGCGCCCGGCGACGCCCGCCGCCAGGTCGTCCGGCTCACGCCGCGCGGCCGCGAGATCTTCGCGATGCTCGACGAGCGGTCCGTGGCCGAGATCCGCGACCTGCTGGACGGGCTCCCCGCCGGCGATCGGCGGCGCCTCCTCGCCGCGATGCGCACCGTCCAGGGTGTGCTCGGCGACCGGCCGCGCCGCGCGGACGGCGACGTCGTCCTGCGTCCCCTGCGTCCCGGCGACCTCGGCTGGGTGGTGGAGCGCAACGGCTCCCTCCCTCTACGACGTCGAATGCGGCTGGGACCGCACGTACGAGGCGCTGGTCGCCAGGGTCGTCGCCGACTACGTCCAGGACCACGACCCGGAGCGGGAGAACGCCTGGATCGCCGAATCCGGCGGCGTCCGGGTGGGCGGCGTGTTCTGCGTCCGCCGCGACGACGACGTCGCGCAGCTCCGGCTGCTGCACGTCGAGCCCGAGGCCCGCGGCCTGGGCGTCGGGGCCAGGCTGGTCGACGAGTGCGTCCGCTTCGCCGCGGGGGCCGGATACACCGGGATGATGCTGTGGACGACGGCCCTCCAACGTCCGGCGCACCGCATCTACGAGCGGGCCGGGTTCGTCCTGGAGGAGGAAGAGGCGCCGGTGGAATGCTTCGGGGGCGTGGTCAGCGGGCAGGTCTGGCGCAAGAAACTGTGAGCCGGGCCCGGGGGCGGTGCGCCTCCACGGGCCCGGCTCCGCAGCGATCCCTTGCCTTGCTGCGCAGGCGGCCGGGACGGGGGTCGGACGGAGTTCCGGCCGCCTGGGGTTCACCGGCGTGACACCGGTTCGTTCTCAGGACCTATTCCCACCTCCCTTCCTCGTGGGGCCGGGCGGTGGACCGTCCGGCGAGCGGTGGAGGGCGCCGTCGCGGCGACCGGATGCTTGAGGCCGGGCCGGCGGCACGGCTGGAGGATGCCGCCGACCCGGCTCTTGGGGGACGCCGGCGCCCAAGGGGCGTGCGGCACCGGGGTCCGGAACTGGCCGGAGGCCAGGGGTCGGGGTGCGGGCGGCCCGGCGGGTCCGGTACGGCCGAGAACCCGAGGTGTGCCGCCGCGCGTCCCCGCCGCGGCACCCGTGGGGGGACGGTGCCTGCCGCGGCGGGTCGCGTCGTGGACGCCCTCGGCCGTACGGACCGGGCCGCGCGGGAGGCGGCCGGGGCCGGTCTCACGCTCCGTACGCTGCATCCGGGCCCCCTCCCGCATTACCACCAGGGGCTTTACCGCCCCCATGATCTTTCGTTCACTCATTGTCACTGTCTCGTTGCGGTAGGTACCCTCGCGTCATGCGGACGTAAACCGGGCCCGGCGCAAAGAATCGTGATCAAGAACGGGACTTTGCCTTCGCATTGCCCGCGATCCTCTCGGCCGCCCCTCCCGCCTCCGCCGCCACCGCCTTGTTCGTCGGCCCGAAACGCCGTGACACCCAGCGACGGCCGGCGTCTGCTGGGTGTCACGGACCCTGTCGTGGGTCGCGCGGGCGAGCCGTAAGCTCACATGCCGCGCACGGAGACGATGGTGAAGGGGAGTTCCGGGGTGCCCGGTCCCGTGGGGCCGCCCTTGTCGAACTGGGAGCCGACCACGTACAGCTTGCCGTGCTTGCGCAGCAGGGTCGTCGGGGTCCGCAGCGCCGGATCGACGACCCGCCGGGTCAGCCGGGCCGACCGGCCGTCCGAGCCGATGCGCCACCGGCTGATCGCGTTGGCGCCCGTGATGGGGTGGGCCACCCACAGCGTGCCGTTTCGCAGTTCCATGCCGTCGCCCGTGACGACGTCCCCTCCGTCCAGGGCCACCTTGTCGACCTTCCCGGAGGGCAGGGCGATGCGGTAGAGGTCGCCGCCGGTCATGTCCACGGTCAGCAGGTAGCGTCCGGACGGCTCGGCGACGATGCCGTTGAGGGTGATCGTGTTGGGCGCGTGCGGCTCCACGACCTCGGACAGGTCGAAGGTGGGCGTGAGCGGCGCCTCGCCGCCTTCTTCCTGGGCCTTCGCGAGCTGTTCGGGCGTGATGCGGTAGACCACGGACCGCCGGCTTTCGGTGATGTAGGCGGTGCCGTCCGGCGTGATGGCCATGTCGTTGACCAGACGTGGCGCCGTGTCGGGAATGGTGAACCTGGCCAGCAGGCGACGGCTGGCGATGTCGTACACCGCGACGCCGGTGAGGCGGTCCGTCACCCACAGCCGTCCGGCCCGGTCGACCTCCAGGCCGAGGGCCTGCGTGCGCCCGTCCACGAACGGGGGCAGGAACTGCTCGGCGACGCGCTGCCCGGGCGTGAGCTTGTAGATCGTGCCGCCCTCGAACGACCCGACGTACATGTCGCCGGTGCGGGGGTCGGCGGTGATTCCCTCGGGGTAGACCCGGTCACCGGGGATCTCGTGCGCCGTGGTGATGCGGACCTGGCCGTCCGTTGGGGACGCCGCCGCCTGTGCGGCGGAGCCGAGGAGCAGTGGTGCGGCGAGGGCCGCGACGACGATGGAGTGTCTCCGAGCTGCGCGGTACATGATCACCTTCCCGGTGGGGGTTTCTAGGCGCTGGCGATGTCCAGCAGGGCGATTCGGTCGGCTGTGGCAGCAGGGCGATTCGGTCGGCGCTGGCCGCGGGGTCATGGACGGCGACGGATCGGTGAGCCGGGCCGGGGTGCGGGCTCCGGGCACGGCGGCCTGACCGGAGGGGGTTCGGAGGGGGTGCGGCCCAGGCGTGACGGCGGCACCTCGAGCGCATGACCGCTCCCTCCGTCACTTCGGACGCGATGGCAACGCCATAGGGTATACAGCATAGGTTACACGTAATACGTACATTGTCCGATGTCGGACATAGTCTGCCAAGGCCCGTCTCAGCTGCGCGAATCGAAACCGGACCCACGTCGGGCGAGCACAATCGGGGCCATAGCGGTACGCGGCGGTAGGTAGTTCCACTACCTACCGCCGCGCAGTGCTTCACGGATGCCGAGAACAGCCGACGGAGGCGCCACGTGGGGTCAGGAGCCCACCAGGCCCAGGCCGCCGATTGTGTTCCGCACTTCCGCTAGTTGATGGTGTCGACCGAGCAGTTCTCAAGGCTCCGAAGGAGCCATGACCCCGAGGAACCATGGCAGCTGCGGATCACCGGTCGGGCTGAAGGCGCAACCCCAGGCGATCCAGTCGCCGTTCGCGAGCCCGGCGCGGCCCCCGGGGCCCTCGATCATCGACCACGATGTGTGCGGGCAGCAGGAATCCAGCACGATCCACTGCCCGACCGCCGCCGACGTGCGCCGATCTTGTTCGGACTCACGTTTCGGTGGGTGGGTTCAGTCGGGAGTCTGGGGGGCGTGGGCGCGGGCGGTTTGGACGGCGCGGTTGCTCAGGGTCCGCCAGGCGGATGCGGTGAGTGTGGCGGTGCAGGCGAGTCCCAGCCAGAAAGGGGCGGTCAGGCCGAAGTGGTGTGCGAGGACGCCGCCGAGGACGGAGCCGAGGAACATGCCGCTGTTGGTGACCAGTCGGTAGGCGCTGTGGACGCGTCCAAGCAGGCGGGCGGGGACGATCTGCTGGCGCAGTGAGGCTCCGATGGTGGAGAAGACGATCAGGTGGAGGCTGAGGAGCGCGAACAGCCCACCCGCGACGATCGCGCTGTGGGTCAGGGCCAGCCCGAGGTGGACCAGCATCTCGATGATCAGACCGGTGCGCAGTGTGGTGCCGGTGCCGAGCAGGGCGATGATTCGACCGGCGGTCAGGCCTCCGATGACTCCTCCCACGGCGCCGGCGGTGAGGAGGAATCCGTAACCGACCGGGCCGACGCCGAGCCGTTCGCGGGCGATGAGGACGGCAATGGAGAACACCGCGCCCAAGCCCAGGTTGGATAACCCGACGGTGACTGACATGGTGCGCAGGAGCCTGTGGTGTGCCAGCCAGCCAAGGCCTTGGCGGATCGCGCCGTGGAAGGTCGTGTGCGATGGGCTGGTCGAGGCGCTGAGCGACCGGTGTGGGGCTCTTGTGGGCAGCGCGCTGATCAGGATCGCGGCGGCCAGTAGGGCGAGGGTGTCGAGTGTGAAGGGCGCCCATGCCGCCATGGCGAACAGCACTCCGCCGAGCGGTTTGGCGAGGAGTTGCTGGCTGAGCACGGTTGCTGCCTGGAGCCTGCCGTTTGCGCGTTCCAGTTGGGTGGTGTCGATGATGAAGGGCAGCAGCGCTATGGACGCGTTCTCGAACAGCAGGCCGACGCAGCCGACCGTGAAGAAGGTCGCGTAGAGCAGTGGCAGTGAGGCGTGCCCGGCAGCGGTCGCCGCGGCGAGGAGGCCCAGAGCGGCCGCGCGGACCAGGCAGGCGGCGATCATGACGCGACGGCGGTCCAGCCGGTCGACCAGCGCTCCGCCGGGCAGCGCGAACAGCATCAGGGGAAGCTGATGGGCGATCATGAGCCCGGCAATCTGGACGGGGTCGCGGGTGAGGGAGGCGGCCAGCAGGGCCGCGGCGATCTGGGTGGTGCCGTCACCCAATCCAGACAGGGTGCTCGCCGCCCACAACTTCACGAAAGGGCGCCCAAGCTTCCGGCTCTGGCCTGATGTCCGGCGCGGCCCGGCCGAGTGGTTGCCTCCCGTGTTTATTCTGGGCTCGGCCATGCGGTTTATGACGCTGATCGTTCAGGGCTGGTTCGTCTGCCCAGGCTCATCCACCGGCGTCTAGGTACCACTGGCGCGGTGTGCGTTTACGTATTCGGCGGGGGACAGCGTGCCGGGCCCGGCGCCGGCGGGCAGCCCAGTCACCACCTCAACGACATGGCGCTCCCACTCCTTTGCCGCTGCGAGCACTTCGGAGGGAAGCGTCGAGCAGACCGAACGGTTCGAGTTCGGGAAGCGGTTCACCGTCGACCGCCGGCGAAGACGTCCTGCAGCCTCCCAGCCGCCCGCGAGGACTCGGGGTTTGATCGCTGAGAGCGAACGTTGCTGAGGAAACAAAAAGCTGCTCCGTTTTCTTGAGTGTGGATGACTCAACTTACGGTTGGGTCCTCTAGACGGACTTGGAGCTGAGCATGAGCGAGACCCTGACGCTGCCGGTGCTGCCCCTGGACGACGGGGCCGTTCTGCCCGGCATGGTGGTGCCGCTGGATCTGTCCGAGAGCACCGAGGTGCGCGCCGCCGTGGAGGCGGCGCGGGCCGCGGCGCAGTCCAAGGGGCCGGGCGTCCGGTCGGCGAGCAAGCCGCGGGTGCTGCTGGTGCCCCGGCTGAACGGGCAGTACGCCGGTGTCGGCACCCTCGGCGTGATCGAGCAGGAGGGGCGGCTGCCCGGCGGGGAGCCGGGCGCGGTCGTCCGCGGCGTGCAGCGCGTGCGGATCGGCACCGGGACGACCGGTCCCGGCGCCGCGCTGTGGGTCGAGGGCACCCTGATCGAGACGCCGCCGGTGTCCGGCGGACGCGCGCAGGAGCTGGCCAAGGAGTACAAGAGCCTGGTCAGCGCGATCCTGCAGAAGCGCGGCGCCTGGCAGGTCGTGGACATCGTCCAGCAGATCGACGACCCGTCCACCCTGGCGGACAACGCCGGATACGCGCCCTACCTGTCGGACGAGCAGAAGATCGAGGTCCTGGAGACCCCGGACGTCGTGGAGCGGCTCACCCTGGTCATCGGGTGGGCGCGCGACCACCTCGCCGAGCTGGACGTGGCGGAGACGATCCGCAAGGACGTCCAGGAGGGCATGGAGAAGACGCAGCGGGAGTTCCTGCTGCGGCAGCAGCAGGAGGCCATCCGCAAGGAGCTGGCCGAGCTGAACGGCGACCCCGCCGACGAGGAGGACGACTACCGCGCCCGGATCGAGGCCGCGAACCTGCCCGAGAAGGTGCGCGAGGCGGCGCTGAAGGAGGTCGACAAGCTGGAGCGGTCGTCCGACGCCTCGCCGGAGGGCGGCTGGATCCGTACATGGCTGGACACCGTCCTCGACATCCCCTGGAACGACCGTACCGAGGACGCCTACGACATCACCGGCGCCAGGGAGATCCTGGACGCCGACCACGCCGGGCTAGACGACGTCAAGGAGCGCATCGTCGAGTACTTGGCCGTGCGTAAGCGGCGTGAGGAGCGCGGCCTGGGCGTCGTGGGCGGACGCAGGAGCGGTGCGGTGCTCGCGCTGACCGGGCCCCCTGGCGTCGGTAAGACGTCGCTTGGCGAATCGGTCGCGCGGGCCATGGGACGCAATTTCGTGCGGGTCGCGCTGGGCGGCGTCCGGGACGAGGCCGAGATCCGCGGTCACCGCCGTACGTACGTCGGCGCGCTGCCTGGACGGATCGTCCGCGCCATCCGCGAGGCCGGCTCGATGAACCCGGTCGTCCTGCTGGACGAGGTCGACAAGGTCGGCGCCGACTACCGCGGCGACCCGACGGCGGCGCTGCTGGAGGTTCTCGACCCCGAGCAGAACCACACGTTCCGGGATCACTACCTGGAGGTCGAGCTCGACCTGAGCGACGTGCTGTTCCTCGCCACGGCCAACGTGGTGGAGGCGATCCCCGGGCCGCTGCTCGACCGGATGGAGCTCGTCCAGCTGGACGGCTACACCGAGCACGAGAAGGTCACGATCGCCCGCGACCACCTGCTGCCGCGCCAGCTCGACAAGGCGGGTCTGGAGGCGTCCGAGGTGGACTTCGGTGACGACGCGCTGCGGCTGCTGGCGGCCGAGTACACGCGGGAGGCGGGCGTCCGGTCGCTCGACCGGTCGATCGCGCGGGTGCTGCGGAAGGTCGCCGCGAACGTGGCCCTGGAGAAGGCGGAGCTGCCGGTCTCGATCGGCGCGGGCGACCTGAAGGACTATCTGGGACGGCCGCGGTACACCCCGGAGGTGGAGCTGAGCAGGAACGAGCGGCGGACAGGCGTCCCCGGCGTCGCGACGGGCCTGGCGGTGACCGGCGCGGGCGGCGACGTCCTCTACATCGAGGCGTCGCTGGCAGACAGGGAGACCGGCGACACCGGCGTCACGCTCACCGGGCAGCTCGGCGACGTCATGAAGGAGTCGGCGCGGATCGCGCTCAGCTACCTGCGGTCGCGGGGCGCCGAGCTGGAGCTGCCGGTCGGCGACCTGAAGGACCGCGGCGTGCACGTCCACGTGCCCGCCGGCGCGATCCCGAAGGACGGCCCGAGCGCCGGGATCACGATGACGACCGCGCTGGCGTCGCTGCTGTCGGGACGGCCGGTCCGGTCGGACGTGGCGATGACCGGCGAGGTGTCGCTGACGGGACGGGTGCTGCCGATCGGCGGCCTGAAGCAGAAGCTGCTGGCCGCGTCCCGGCTCGGGATCACCACGGCGATCGTGCCGAAGCGCAACGAGCCGGACCTTGAGGACGTCCCGGACGAGGTCCTGGAGAACCTGACGGTCTTCACCGTCAGCGACGTCCGCGAGGTTCTTGACCTGGCTCTCGAACCGGCCACCACCGCCATCGCCGCCTGACGATCGCGTCGCGGACCGGTGATCGCGGCCAGATGGCCGCCGTTGCCGAACGCCCGTGCCGGGCAGCCCCCGGCGCGGGCGTTTCGGCGTCAATCCTGGATTCGGGCCTGCCGTAATCCGCGGGCGCG
This sequence comes from Actinomadura sp. 9N215, assembly GCF_044326345.1. Lineage (NCBI taxonomy): Bacteria > Bacillati > Actinomycetota > Actinomycetes > Streptosporangiales > Thermomonosporaceae > Actinomadura > Actinomadura sp. 9N215. Next base: position 84,116 of record NZ_JBIRBA010000030.1, read on the forward strand.
CATGCTCGGTGACGCGGCGGGGAGCATGCGCCGGGTGTTCGTAGAAATGTGGCAGCGCGCAACGCCGGGCCGAAAGGCGCCCTGGTATGTCGTGGCCTTTCGCGTCGTCGTCGTGACGGTCGCGCTCGGCGGTCTCGGCGTCTTCTTCTATTTCGCCTTCAAGCTCACTCTGACGCCCGTCGCGGACCGCGGCCAGGCGGGCGGGAACACCGATCCCGGCCGCTCTCTCCGCTTCTATCTGGACCGTCCGACCAAGGACGCCGTCCTCCAGCTGGGCGGCAACCTGATGCTTCTCATGCCGTTGGGCGTGCTGCTCCCGATCGTCTGGACGACCCTCCGCGGCCCCATTCGGCTGGCCCTTCTCACCGCCGTGCTCTCCCTGGTCATCGAGACGATCCAGGGCGCGTTCGTCGTGGGGCGGGCCTTCGACATCGACGACGTCATCCTCAACGTCATCGGCGTCGTGATCGGATATCTCCTTTTGGGCCGCCGTCTTTCCAGAACGCTTCGCGGCTCCTGAGAACGCGGGTCAGCGCGGAGCGAGGTGGAAGACCCTCAATTGGCGCGTCGTGCGTTCCACATAGCGGTCGTAGACGGGCCACACGGCGATGAGGCGGGGCCAGATCGTGGTGCGTTCCTCGTCGTCCAGGAGGTGGGCGGTGACCGGGATGGCGCGTCCCTGGAAACTGACCTCGGCGTCTGGATTCTTGAGGAGATTTCCCGTCCAGGCGGGGTGCTTCTCGCGGCCGAAGTTGGAGCCGACGACGTACCAGCCGCCGTCCGGGGCCGGGTCGGGGAGGCATGCGAGCGGAGTCCGGCGGGGGAGGCCGCTGACGGCGCCGGTCGTCGTCAGGACCAGGCTCGGGACGAGTAGCTGGCCGAGCAGGAAATGGCCGCCGGTGAGCCTGTGCAGCGTCCGGTCGATGGGTGGGACGACCTTCGGGCCCACCTTGGAGAACCATTCGGCGCCGGAGATTCGCTGGAAGACCGGTCCGAACGTGCGCTGGACGAAGGTCGGCATCGGTCGCTCCTTGGGGCGTAGCCCGCCGGGGTGTGCAAGCCGTCCGGCCCGGCGGGGGTTCAGGTGGCCGCATCAGGCGGCTGGGGACGCGGACGCGTCGGCAGCGCACGCCCGTGAGGCGGTCGCAGAGGTCCGCGTACTCCGGCCACGTCAGGTAGTGGCCGCCGAGAACCCAGCGGGCCTGCCCCGGCCGGGCCTCGACGGAACGTGCCAACGCCTCGCCGACGTCGCGCATGTCGATGACCGAAACGCCGCCGCCCGGAAGTGGCCACACCTTGCCGAGCGCGGCGGCGAGACCCTCCATGAGGGTGTCGAGCGTGGGCTGGCGGGGGCCGCCGTCGAGGGCCTCGTAGACCGCGTGCGCGTCCAGCATGTCGCCGGGGACGAGTTCGACGTCCTCGGCGGCGACGCCGATCGTCCGCAGGACCTTCGTCGCCCATCGCGGATCGCGGACGAGCGCGCGCGGACGGTGCCCGGCGGCCAGCAGCGCGCCGACGGTGTGGGATCCGACGAACCCCGAGGCGCCGCTGACGAAAACCCGCATGCCAGGCAAACTAGCGCTTGGTCATGGCATACCGGCGGGCGGCGCGCTGTGTCGGCCTGGAGTAATCGCCGAGATTTCGGACACCTCCATTGCCGATAAGTCTCACCCTCGATCGTTGACGATGCTGGAACGCTCCAGCACACTCGTGCTCTCACCTGACCGCCGACCGGGAGGGGATCGATGAGGATCGGACTGGCCGGCGCGGGGCGCATCGGGGCGCGCCACGCCGTGGCCATGTGTGAACTGCCCGAAGTGGACGCCCTGGTCGTCGCCGACGCGGATCCGCGCCGGGCCCGCGACCTCGCCGCCCGCCTGCCCCCGGAGTCACGCGTCACGGCGCTGGACGAGGTCGAGGAGCTGTTCTCCGCCGGCCTGGACGGCTTGGTCGTCGCGGCGGCCACGGACGCGCACGCCGGCCTGGTGGAGCGGGCGGTGGCCGCGCGGATTCCGGTGTTCTGCGAGAAACCGCTCGCGTCGGATCTTGATGGAACGTTCCAAACAATGGCGGCCGCGGCCACCGCCGGGGTCCCGGTGCAGGTCGGGTTCCAGCGCCGGTTCGACGCCGGGAACGCGGCGGCGCGCGAGGCGCTGGCGTCCGGACGGCTCGGCTGGCTGCACACCGTCCGCTCGTGCAGCTTCGACCCCGCGCCGCCGCCCGCCGGGTACGTCCCGGCGTCCGGCGGGCTGTTCCGCGACTGCGTCATCCACGACCTCGACCTCATCCGCTTCGTGACCGGCCGCGAGGTCGTCCGGGTGATGGCGGCGGGCGCCAACCGGGGCGACGACTTCTTCCGAGAGTGCGGCGACGTGGACACCGGTTCGGCGCTGCTCGTCTTGGACGACGGGTCGCTCGGGGTCGTGTCGGCCACCCGCTACAACGCCGCCGGGTACGACTCACGGCTGGAACTGTTCGGGTCCAAGGACAGCATCGTCGCGGGCTTGGACGAGCGTACGCCCGCGACCGCGCTGCCCGAACGGGGTGAGGAACCCAGGGCCGCCTACAGCGGGTTCATGGAGCGTTTCGCCGACGCCTACGACGCCGAACTGCGCGCCTTCGTGGACGTGGTGGCCGGACGGCGCGGCAACCCGTGTCCGCCCGAGGAAGCCCTGGAGGCGTTCTACCTGGCCGAGGCGTGCGAGCTGTCCCTGCGGGAGAACCGGGTCGTCGGGACCGGGGAGGTGCGGCGATGAGGGTAGCGGGCGCACCGATCTCCTGGGGCGTGTGTGAAGTTCCTGGGTGGGGCCACCAGATGGAGCCCGCGCGGGTGCTCGCCGAGATGCGCGAGCTCGGCCTCGCGGCCACGGAACTGGGGCCGGACGGTTTCCTGCCGGGCGCCGCGCAGGCCAGGGACGAACTGCTGGCGTCCTACGGGCTTGGTCTCGTGGGCGCGTTCGTCCCGGTCGTGCTGCACGATCCGGCGTCCGATCCGATGCCGGAGATCGACCGGGTCCTGGACGCCATGGACGGCGTGCTGGTGCTGGCCGCCGCCACCGGGCTCGACGGCTACGACGGGCGTCCGGATCTGGACGCGGAGGCGTGGGCGACCCTGCTCGCCAACCTCGACGCCATCACGTTCCGCGCCGCCGCGCGCGGCCGCCTGGTCACCCTGCATCCGCACGTCGGGACGGTCGTGGAGCGGCGCGCGGAGGTCGAGCGGGTGCTGGACGGCAGCAGCGTCCCGCTGTGCCTGGACACCGGGCATCTGCTCGTCGGCGGCACCGATCCGGTGTGGCTGGCACGTTTCGCGGGCCGGCGCGTAGCGCACGTCCATCTGAAAGACGTGGACGTGGGTCTTGCCCGGCGGGTGCTCAACGGCGAGGTCGCCTACACGGACGCGGTGCGCGACGGCCTGTACCGACCGCTCGGGGACGGCGACATCGACATCACCGGCATCATCCGCGCCTTGGACGACGCCGGTTACGAAGGCTGGTACGTGATGGAACAGGACACCGTCCTGACCGAAGAGCCCGTGGAGGGCGACGGGCCGTACGACGACGTCCGCAGGAGTCTCGACTTCCTCGCCGGAGCGGCCCGATGACCTTCGACCTCATCACCATGGGACGGGTGAGCGTCGACGTCTACCCGGACCAGGTGGGCGTGCCGCTGGAGGACGTCGAGTCGTTCGGGAAGTACCTCGGAGGGAGTCCCACCAACGTGGCCGTGGCGGCGGCACGGTACGGCCGTCGTGCCGCCGTCATCACCCGTACCGGCGACGATCCGTTCGGACGGTTCGTCCACAAGGCGCTCCAGGGTTACGGCGTAGACGACAGGTACGTCACGGCCGTCCCGGGGTTGCCGACACCGCTCGCCTTCTGCGAGATCTTCCCGCCGGACGACTTCCCGCTGTACTTCTACCGTTATCCGAAGGCCCCCGACCTGGAGATCCACGCGCATGAGCTGGACCTTGCGGCGATCCGGGAGGCCCGTATCGTGTGGGCCACCGTCACTGGCCTGTCGCAGGAGCCCAGCCGCGAGGCGACACTGACCGCGCTAGCCGAGCACCCTGGGCGGACCGTCATCGACCTCGACTACCGTCCGATGCTCTGGGACGACCCAAGCGAAACACCGCACTGGGCAGGGCTCGCTCTGGAACGCGCATCGGTCGCCGTCGGAAACCTGGAGGAGTGCGCGGTCGCGGTGGGGGAGCGGGAGCCGCGCGCCGCCGCCCGCGCGATCCTCGAAAGCGGCCCGGAACTCGCCATCGTGAAGCTGGGGCCGGACGGCGTGCTCGCCGCTACGTCCACCGAGCTGGTGGAGGTGCCGCCGGTCAAGGTCGACGTCGTCAACGGGCTCGGCGCGGGAGACGCGTTCGGCGGCGCGGTCTGCCACGGCCTCCTGTCCGGATGGGACCTGCGAAGGGTCATCGAGTTCGCGGGCGCGGCGGGGGCGCTCGTCGCGTCCCGCATCGCCTGCTCCGCCGCGATGCCCACGCAGGGCGAAGTCGAGGAACTCCTGGAGGGCGCGTGATGAAGTACCACCTGCCCGCCGGTACCGCCGGTGAGGGGTCGTACGCGCTGGTCGTGACGCCGGAGTCGGCAGGCTGGGCGCATTCGGCGCTGCGTGTGCTGGAGCTGCCGGACGGCGGCTCCCACGCGTTCGAGACCGGTGAGTTCGAGACGATCGTGCTGCCGCTTGCCGGGTCGTGCACGGTGGAATGCGACGGGGAACGGTTCGAGGTGGCCGGGCGCGACGGCGTCTTCAGCCGCGTCAGCGATTTCGCCTACGTGCCGCGTGACGCGCAAGTCCGCGTGCAGGGACGGGGACGGTTCGCCCTGGCCGGGGCCCGGTGTGAGGCGCGACTGGAACCGCGCTACGGCCCCGCCGAGGACGTCCCTGTGGAACTGCGTGGCGCGGGCGCGGCCAGCCGGCAGGTGAACAACTTCGGCACGCCCGAGGGTTTCCCGTTCGCGGAGAAGCTGATCGCGTGCGAGGTGCTGACACCGGGCGGCTGCTGGTCGTCGTTCCCGCCGCACAAGCACGACGAGGAGACGCCGGACGAGGCCGTCCTGGAGGAGATCTACTACTTCGAGGTCTCCGGCGAGTCGGGGATGGCCTACCAGCGGGTGTACGGATCGCCGGGACGGCCGATCGACGTTCTCGCGGAGGTGCGCAGCGGTGACGCGGTGCTGATTCCGCATGGCTGGCACGGCCCGTCGATGGCCGCGCCCGGGCACGACCTGTACTACCTGAACGTGATGGCGGGCCCGGCGGCGGAGCGGGCCTGGCGTATCTGCGACGACCCCGCGCACGCGTGGATCCGCGACACCTGGGCGGGACAGCCGGTCGACGCGCGGTTGCCGCTGACGTCGGCGGAGGGACGGTCATGAGGCTCACGGTCGGGCAGGCGGTCGTCCGGTTCCTGGCGGCGCAGTACAGCGAACGGGACGGTTCCGAGCGGCGGTTCTTCGCGGGTTGCTTCGGCATCTTCGGGCACGGCAACGTCGCGGGCATCGGGCAGGCCCTGCTGGAATACGCCGACGGCCTCCCGTACTACATGGCGCGCAACGAACAGGCGATGGTGCACATCGCTTCTGGATTCGCCCGGATGAACGACCGGATGGCCACCTTCGCCTGCACGACCTCCATCGGGCCTGGCGCCACCAACATGGTGACCGGTGCGGCTCTGGCCACCATCAACCGGCTTCCTGTGCTGCTCTTGCCCGGGGACATCTTCGCCACCCGCGTGGCCAACCCGGTCTTGCAAGAGCTGGAGGACGCCCGCTCATACGACGTGTCGGTCAACGACTGCTTCAAACCGGTGTCGAAGTACTGGGACCGCATCAATCGTCCAGAGCAGTTGCCCAGCGCGTTGCTGGCGGCGATGCGGGTGCTCACCGACCCCGCCGAGACCGGCGCGGTCACCCTTGCCCTGCCACAGGACGTCCAGGCGGAGGCGTACGACTGGCCCGAGGAACTTTTCGCCCGGCGGGTGTGGCGCGTACCGCGTCCGCTGCCGGAGCCTGCCGCGTTGGAGGAGGCGTCCGCCGTTCTGCAAGCTGCTGAGCGTCCGCTGATCGTGGCGGGCGGCGGCGTCATCTACTCCCACGCCACCGACGAGTTGCGTGCGTTCGCCGAACGCACCGGCGTTCCAGTGGCCGAGACACAAGCGGGCAAAGGCACCCTGCCCTGGGACCACGAACGCTCTGTCGGCGCCATAGGCGCGACCGGCACGACGGCCGCGAACGCACTCGCCCGCACTGCGGACTTGGTTCTCGGCATCGGGACCCGCTACAGCGACTTCACGACCGCGTCCCACAGCCTGTTCGCCAACCCGGACGTACGGTTCGTGAACCTCAACGTCGCTCGTCCGGACGCGGTCAAGCTCGGCGGTATCGCCGTCGTCGCCGACGCCAGGGAAGGCATCAGGGGCCTCAACGCGGCCCTCGACGGCTACACCGTGACCGGCGCCTACCGCGACGAAGCCCGAACCCTCATGGCCGAATGGAACACCAAGGTCGACGGTGCCATCGCCGCCCAGGACGGGGAACTGCTCACCCAGTCCGAGGTGATCGGCGCCGTCAACGCCGAGGCCGGGCCACGGGACGTGGTGGTCTGCGCGGCCGGTTCCATGCCCGGCGACCTGCACAAGCTGTGGCGGGCCCGCGACCCGAAGGGCTACCACGTCGAGTACGGCTACTCCTGCATGGGCTACGAGATCGCGGGCGGGCTCGGCGTGAAGATGGCCGCGCCGGACCGCGAGGTGTTCGTCCTGGTCGGGGACGGCTCGTACCTGATGATGGCGCAGGAGCTGGCCACGGCCGTCGGCGAGGGGGTCAAGCTGATCGTCGTCCTCGTCCAGAACCACGGGTTCGCCTCGATCGGGAACCTGTCGGAGTCGGTCGGCGCGCAGCGGTTCGGCACCCGCCACCGCGCCCGCACCGCCACCGGGCTCGACGGCGACCCGCTCCCGGTCGACCTCGCCGCGAACGCCGCCAGCCTCGGCGCGGACGTCGTCCGCGCCGCCGGCCTCGATGATCTGCGAAAAGCCCTCCACCAGGCGCGGAAGGCCGCGCGGACGACGGTTATCCACATTGAGACGAACCCCTTGGCAGGCCCCCCTGGCGGTGCGGCATGGTGGGACGTCCCGGTCGCGGAGGTGGCGGCGCTGGAGTCCACCCGGGAGGCCCGTGCCCGTTACGAGGCGGATCGGCGCACACGCCGCCACCATCTGTGATCAACTCCTCTGACCGACCATTCGGGGAGAAACGGAGAGCAGCCGATGAGAGGCGTTTTCGCGCGCGGGACGTCCAGGGGGCTCGCGGTCCTGGCCGCCGCGGGGCTGCTGGCGCTGAGCGCCTGCAGCAGTGAGGGCGGCAAGAAGGCCGAGGAGCGCACGGAGGGCGCCGGCCCCCGGCTGGAGATCGCGATGGTCACCCACTCCGCCCCCGGCGACACCTTCTGGGACATCGTGCAGAAGGGCGCCAAGGCCGCCGCCGCCAAGGACAACGTCGAGTTCCTCTACTCGGCCGACCCCGACGGCGGCAAGCAGGCCCAGCTCGTCCAGGCCGCCATCGACAAGAAGGCCGACGGCATCATCGTCACCCTCGCCAAGCCCGACGCGATGAAGGACGTCCTCGCCCGCGCCGCCGCCGCGAAGATCCCGGTGGTCTCGATCAACTCCGGGCAGGGCGAGTCGGCCAAGCTCGGCGCGGTCGCGCACTTCGGGCAGGACGAGGCGATCGCCGGCGAGGCCGCCGGCGCGGAGATGGCGAGGATCGGCTCGAAGAAGGCGCTGTGCGTCATCCACGAGCAGGGCAACGTCGGCCTGGAGGACCGTTGCGCCGGAGCGAAGAAGACGTTCGGCGGCGAGCTGGAGAACCTGTTCGTCCAGGGCTCGAACATGCCGGAGGTCAAGTCGTCCATCACGGCCAAGCTCCAGGCCGACGACGGCGTCGACGGGATCCTCACGCTCGGCGCGCCGTTCGCCGCCACCGCCGTCGACTCGGTCAAGGAGACCGGCAGCAAGGCCAAGATCGGCACGTTCGACCTCAACAAGGACCTCATCGCCTCGATCACCTCCGGCGCCATCCAGTTCGCCGTCGACCAGCAGCCTTACCTGCAGGGATACGAGGCCGTCGACCAGCTGTGGCTGCTGAAGAACAACGGCAACTCGCTCGGCGGCGGGCGTCCCGTGCTGACCGGCCCCGCGATCGTCACCAAGCAGAACGCCGCGCAGCTGGAGGCGTTCGCGAACCGGGGGACGCGATGACCCACGCCGCGTCATCGGGGCTGGCGGAGCCGCCGGTGACCGGGCCGGGCCCGGACGAGCGCCTGTCCCGGCGGTCGCCGCTGCGGCGGCTGCTGGGCCGTCCCGAGCTCGGCGCGCTCCTCGGCGCCGTCGCGCTGTTCGTGTTCTTCTCCATCGTCGCGGACGCGTTCCTGCAGACCTCGTCGTTCTCGACCGTGCTGTACGCCAGCTCCACGTTCGGGATCATGGCGGTCGGCGTGTCGCTGCTGATGATCGGCGGCGAGTTCGACCTGTCCGCCGGGGTGATGGTGACGTCGGCGGCGCTGATCGCCGCGCTCACCGCCTACCAGCTCACGCTGAACGTGTGGGCGGGCGTGGCGATCTCCCTCGTGCTGACGCTCGCGCTCGGCATGGTGAACGGCCTGCTCTACGTCCGGACGAAGCTGCCGAGCTTCATCATCACCCTCGCCACGTTCTTCATGCTCGCCGGGCTGAACCTCGGCGTCACCAAGGCGCTCACCGGCAACGTCGCCAGCGACTCCGTCCGCGACATGGACGGCTTCGACTCCGCCCGCGCGATCTTCGCGTCCGACGTCAGGCTGCTCGACGTCCTCGACCGGGTCGGCCTGCTCGGCCTCGCCGACACCCTCGGCGTGCAGGACGCCCTCGACCTCAGGCTCAACATCACTGTGGCGTGGTGGATGCTGTTCGTCGCGATCGCGACCTGGATCCTGCTGCGCACCCGCGTCGGCAACTGGATCTTCGCGGTGGGCGGCTCCGCCGCCAGCGCCCGCGCCGTCGGCGTACCCGTCGCCCGCGTCAAGATCGGCCTGTTCATGGGCGTCGCGTTCTGCGCCTGGTTCTCCGGGATGCACCTGGTGTTCGCGTTCGCGACCGTCCAGTCGGGCGAGGGCGTCGGCAACGAGTTCCTGTACATCATCTGCGCGGTCATCGGCGGGTGCCTGCTGACCGGCGGCTACGGGTCCGCGATCGGCGCGGCGATCGGCGCGTTCATCTTCGGCATGGCGAACAAGGGCATCGTGTACGCGGAGTGGAACCCGGACTGGTTCCGCTTCTTCCTCGGCGCGATGCTGCTCATCGCCACCGTGGTGAACCTGATCGTCCGGCGCAGAGTGGAGCGATCGTCATGACGGACGAGACGGCGAAGGCGGACGCGGGCAAACCGGAGCACCCGCTGATCGAGCTGACCGGCGTCGGCAAGAACTACGGCAACGTCATCGCGCTCCGCGACGTGAGCCTGCAGGCGTCCGCCGGCGAGGTCACCTGCGTGCTCGGCGACAACGGCGCGGGCAAGTCCACGCTCATCAAGGTCGTCGCCGGGCTGCACCGCCACGACACCGGCCGCTACGCCGTCCAGGGCGAGGAGGTCGCGTTCGGCTCGCCCCGCGAGGCCCTCGACCGCGGCATCGCGACCGTCTACCAGGACCTCGCGGTCGTCCCGCTGATGCCGGTCTGGCGGAACTTCTTCCTCGGCTCCGAGAAGCGCAAGGGCCTCGCCCGCATGGACATCGAGTTCATGCGGAAGACCGCCCACGGCGAGATGGCCGCGATGGGCATCGACCTGCGGGACGTCGACCAGCCCATCGGCACCCTCTCCGGCGGCGAACGGCAGTGCGTGGCGATCGCCCGCGCCGTCTACTTCGGCGCCAGGGCCCTCGTCCTGGACGAGCCCACCGCCGCGCTCGGCGTCAAACAGGCCGGGGTCGTGCTCCGCTACATCGTCCAGGCCCGCGAGCGCGGCCTCGCCGTCGTCTTCATCACCCACAACCCGCACCACGCCTACCCGGTCGGCGACCGCTTCCTCATCCTCAACCGCGGCCGGAGCATCGGCTACCACACCAAGGACGAGATCACCCGCGACGAGCTGACCGCGCTCATGGCGGGCGGCAGCGAACTGGAGGAACTCGCCCACGAACTGGACTCGGCCGGTTCGTCCACCACCGCGGCGCAACTGACGAAGGAGGCGAAGCACCTGGGCCTGACCGACACCGATACCTGAGCGGCCGGCACACCACCCTTCACCCTCAGCCTGTCCCGCCTGACTTGGTGCGTCGGCGCGGCGAGCCGGCTCGTGGCCTGGGGTGGGGCGGTCAGGCCCATTCGGCCGATTGGAGGATCCGCTGGAGGCCGGGAGTGTTCCAGACGTCCACGATCAAGATCTTGGAGAGCGGCAGGTACCAGTGCCGTTCGACGTAGGTGAACCGGGTCCTGCGGGTGGGGCCGTACCCGCTGGGGCCCTCGCGGGTGTAGCAGGGGACGGTCCATTCGCGGTACTCGGCCCTCTTGGAGCCGACGGCGGCGAACCTGTTCGCCGTCAGCCGGGCGCCGCGCTCGACGCCGACGGCCCGCAGGCTTTCGTGACCGGGGCAGCTCATCCCCTCGTCCTGGGTGAACAGCGAGGCGTACGTGTCGGACGTCGTGTACTTGGCCGCGATGTAGGAACCGCCGTTGTCGAGGAAGGAGCGCCCAAGGACGTGGAGGCCCGGACACCACACCTGACCGGGGTACAGCGACGCCCTGATCGGTTCCTGCTTGCCGCACGTCTTCCAGGTGCTCACGTAGTAGCTGTCGGGTGGCAGATCCTCAGGCGGCCCGTCGAAGTTCGTCGAGCGGTTGGGGACCGCATGGGCCTTCCAGGACGACGCGACCCTGAGGGTCATCGGGCCGATCCGCAGCGGCACGCCGGGCGGGGCCTGGGTCGCCCTCACCGCGGCCACGGGCGGCCGTTCCTCCCTGGTCGCCTCGTACACGCCGACGCCCCCGACGACTGCGGTGCCCGCGACGACGGCGGCGGTCTTGGCGCCGACCGCCGCGAAGATCCCGGTCGAGCCCGCCGCGGCGCCCGCTCCCGCTCCGGCGGCCGGGGCCAGCCCGGCCGCGAGCGGGAAGAGCGCGGCGAGGGCGACGGCCGCGCCGGCGAGGGCGCGGACGCCCCGCGACTCCCAGTCCGGGCCGTAGGCGGTCTGCGCCAGCTCGTCCAGTTCGGCCACGAACGCCGCCGCGCCTTCGGGCCGGTCCGCCGGGTCCTTCGACATGCCCGCCGTCACCAGCGGGCGCAGCGGCTCGGGCACCTCCCCGGCCGGGACGTCCCCGGACAGGTGCCCCGCCCTGACCGACGCGCGGTCGCCCGCGCCGTACGGGCGGCGGCCCGTCACGGCCTCGAAGAACACGCAGGTCGCCGCGTAGACGTCGGTCGCGGGCGTGGCCGCCCCGCCGTGCCACTGCTCGGGCGCCATGTAGAGCGGGGTGCCGCCGCCGGACGCCGCGCCCTCGGGCGCGGCGATGCCGAAGTCGATGAGCTTGCTGAGCCCGTCCGCCAGGACGATCACGTTCGCGGGCTTGTAGTCGCGGTGCACGACCCCCGCCGCGTGCGCGGCGGCGAGTCCGAGCAGCGAGCCGCGCAGCACGGTGAGCGCCGCCTCGGGCTCAAGCCGCACGTACCGCGTGAGGATCTCCTTGAACGAGACGCCGTTCACCGCCTCCATCACGATGGCGAGTTCGGCGCCGTGCTCGACCAGCCGGTACAGCCGCGCCACATGCGGGTCGCCGACCCGTCCGAGCATCACCGCCTCGCGCCGGAACGACTCCCGGGCGTCCGGGTCGGCGTCCCGGGTCAGGTACTTGATCGCGACGGGAGCGCCGCCGGCCGGTGGCCGCGCCAGGACGACCCGTCCCTGCGCGCCCCGCCCGAGTTCCCGGATCTCCTCGAACCCCGACACCCGCCACCGCGTCACCGGCCGCTCCTCATGCTCGTCCTCGGCTCTCCCAGTCTGACGCGACGAACGACCCACCGGTTAATCACCGAACAACATTCGGTTGTTCGCCGAACAGCACCGCCCGCACCGGCACCGCCCGCCAGTGACGCCGTCTGTCAGTGACGCTGTCCGGCAGTGACGCTGTCCGGCAGTGACGCTGTCCGGCAGTGACGCTGTCTGCCAGCGACCCCGCTTGTCAGCGGTGCCGTGGTTGGGCGTGGGGGGCGTTCTGTCAGGCGGGGGTCGTCTGAGCTGATGGGGGCGGGGTGTCACTCGGGGGCGGTGTGGATGTTGCGGGCGGTGAAGGTCACGTCGGGGAGGGGATGGGTGCGGAGGGATCGTAGGAGAGAGCGCCAGTCTTCGGACCAGCCTGCGCGGGGGCCGTGACGGCCGGTGAGCGCGCAGGCGAACAGCCCGCCCGGGAGGTCGCCTCGCGCCGCGAGCCGGACGGCGTGCGGCAGCACCTCCGCCGGGTCGGGCTGGTCGGCGGGGTACGCCTGGAGGTACCGGTCCGGCTCCTCCCCGGCGAGCGCCTCGGCAACGCGCATCACAGCGAGCACACCGCCCACACCATGGATCGCCGGGTCGCTTGCGCGATGGTCCATCGCGCCTGCTGCGCCATGGCTCGTCGCGCCTGCTCCGCGATGGTCCGGCGCGCCTGCTCTGCGATGGTCCGGCGCGCCTGCTCCGCGATGGCTCGTCGCGCCTGCTCCGCCATGGTCCGGCGCGCCTGCTGCGCCATGGCTCGTCGTGGTGCGTGTGTCGTGGTTCGGCGCGTCGCGTGGGGTGGGGTTCGGCGGGTGGGCTGGGGTGGTGCTGTCGACCAGGGCGTCCAGGGTGGCGGCCGTGTCGGGGGTGTCCCAGCGGAGGGTGGCGGCGGCCAGTTCGCGGGCCGGCTGGTCCGGGAGGTGGTCCGCGACGGCGCGGATCGCGTGCTCGGCCGCGTCGCGATGGCGTTCGGCCACGCCGCGGATGTCGGCGACGAGGGCGTCCAGTCGCCGTGCCGCCGGGAGGTCGCGTTCGGGCTCGGCGTCCGGCAGGGCGGGGGCGGCGGTCAGTTCGGCGGACACCCTGCTCAGCTCGGCGGCGCCGATGCCCTGCCGCGTCACGCAGCCGACGAGCAGGGTCAGCGTCCTCCGCCAGTGGCGGGTGTCGCCCAGGTCGGCGGCGACGTCGGCCAGGAGCGCGGGAGCGTCCGGGGCCCACGGCGCCCACAGGGCGGCCGTGAGCAGCGCCGAGCCGCGCACCTCGGGATCGGCGGAACGGGCCACCCGCAGGATCAGTTCGGCGTAGGCCGCGCGGTGCCGCTCCTCGACGTGGAGCGGCGCGGTGTTGATCACCTGGCGGGCGAGGTCGCGCGGCCCGTCCGCGGCCTCCCGCAGGATCCGCCGCGCGACCGGGTCGCCGAGGTGGGAGCGAACGGCGGAGACGATCGCCGCGCGGACGTCCCGGTGCTGGTCCGGGTCGTCCCAGACGGCGGCGACGAGGCGGAGTGCGTCCGGCACGTGGTTGCGCAGCAGGATCCGCATCGCCTCCTTCCGCGCGGTGATCTTCCCGGTGGACAGGATCGGGCCGAGCGTCGCCGCCAGCGCCGACGGCGGCGCGAACCGGGCCGCGCGGGTCGCGGCGTACACGGCGACGTGCGCGTCGTCGGACGAGGCGTACGACAGCAGGCGAGGGAGGGTGCCCTGGGGAGACGGCGTCCAGGCGAGCGCGGTGAGCGCGGCGCGGCGGACGTAGGGGTCGTCGTCGAGGCGGGCGGTGATCCGGGCCGGGTCCACGCCGGGGACCCTCGCCATCTGCGCCACCGCGGCCGCGCGGTCGGCTTCGGGGAGGTTCCCGCTCGCGGCGCGTTCGAGGAGCGCCAGGTAGGCGTCGCGCTGGCGGGCCGTCCAGCGGCGTGTCCACGGCCGGGTCGCGGCGGGCACGTACGCGACGTCGGCGCGCCGGAACCGGCCCTCCGGGGTGTTCCCGGCCAGGACGAGGTGCAGCAGGTCGGTGCGCTCGCGGGCGATCGCGGCGAGCACCGCAGGGACGGCGACCGCGGACGGGTCCTTCGCGACCACCGTGCCGACTCGCTCCGCGCGCGTCCCCGGCGGTTCGAGCCACAGCGCGATCGCCTCGCGGAGGATGCCGTCGTCGCGGGCGTCCAGCGCCGCTTCGAGCGCGTCCTGCAGCGGACGTACGCGGTGGGCGCGGCGCCCGAGCGCCCGCACGGTCATCAGCGCCAGCCGGTGGTCGTCGCGGCGCGCGGCGGCCTCCAGGTACGGCGCGAGGGTGGCGCCGAGGCGGTGCTCGTCGCCGCGCCGCAGCACCGCGTCGAGGCGGCCCAGGTACACCGTCCCGGCGTGGCCGATCAGCCGTTCCGCCAGGTCGAGCGCGAACAGCAGCAGGTCGGGGTCGTCGCGGATCGCGCCCTGCCGAGCGAAGGCCGCGGCGATCCCGCCGAGCGCCTGGCGCGTCCACATCGAGCAGTCGCGGGCGTTGAGCGCGTCGTCCGCGAACCGTCCGGCCGCCGCGGCGCTCGGTGCGCAGCAGGCGCTCCGGGACGCGTGCCAGCGCGTTCAGCGCGCTGTAGCGGACGGGGTCCTGCTCGTTGCGGAGGCGGCCGAGCGACTCCAGCGCGCGGGTCAGCGTCGCGGGGTCGCCGTCGCGGCCCGCGCACGCCACGAGCAGCGCGTACCCGGCGGCGCGCGCGTCGGCGTCCGGGCGGCGGGTCAGCTCGGACAGGACGGGCAGCGCCTCGTCGTACGGCAGGAACGCGGTCAGCTCCCGCACCGCCGACGGGGACTCGGCGACCCTGCGCAGGCCGAGCGTCCGGCGGGCCTCCCGGACCCGGACGGCGCGCGGCAGCACCTCCAGCAGCGACGTTTCGAACTCGCGCGCGGTGAGGTCGACGCCGTCCATCGCCGCGTCGAACACCGCGGCGCGGCGGCCCGGCGCGAACGCCCTGAGCAGCAGGGCCAGGGCCGGCTCGTCCTCCCGGACGGCGCGGGCGACGGCGGCGACGTCGCCGTCGCCGAGCCGGGCCAGCCGGTCCCGCACCGACCGGCGGGACAGCAGCCGCCGCAGGTGGCCGCGGTGCCCGTCGGAGAGCAGCAACCGGAGCATGCGGGCCGGTTCGGCGGCGATCAGCGCGCCCGTGCCGGCCAGCAGCGCGTCCGGGACGGGCCCGGTGCGGAGGTGCCGTTCGAGGAGCGCGACGACTCGTCCGGGGGCGTGGTGCAGCGCCGCGGCGACGCCGGGCGCGTGCACGAGCCACCACGACGCGTGGACGCCTTCGGGCAGGTCGGCGAGCGACCGTTCGGCGTGGTCCAGCATGACGCCCGGATGCGCGCGACCCACCGACGACCAGTTCGGGACGGCGTGCGCGAGCCCGTCGATCCGGGCCGCCGCCACCTCCGGGCCGCAGGCGGCGAGCATCGCGGCCGCCTCGTCCTCGCCCCACCGCGCGGTGACCTCGCCGATGAGCGCGTCCGCGAGGTCGGTGCGCCGGTACTTGCGGACGGCGTCGTACAGCGCCGTCCGGGTCGCCGCGGGGGCGTCGGCGAGGCCGTCCAGGAATGGCGCCGCGTCGACGCCGAACCGGACGCCCAGCCGGATCGCCTCGCAGGCCACCTCGTTGTCGGGGTCGCGCGTGGCCGCGGCAAGGTGCGCCAGCGACGCCTCGTCCCGCACGGCGGCCGCCACGAACAGCGCCAGGGAGCGTTCGTAGTTCCCGCCTTGGGACAGGCCGTCCAGCACGGCGGCGATCTCCGGTCGCCCGGCGGAGCTGCGCAGCGCGGCCAGGCGCAGGCACCGTTCCTTGAACGGCAGCGGCTCGATCTCGGAAAGCAGCTCCTCGACGCGCATGCCGCGTCATCCTGCCCGATCAGTCCGCCGCTTTCATCCGGTTTCTTCGGGCGGGCGGGCGGCGGCGACCTGTTCGGCGAGTTTGCGGACGCGGGCCTCGTGCTCGTCGTAGCCGACGACGACCGGCGGTTCGTTGTACGGCATCGTGTCGGACGAGCGGCGCAGCTTCACGTACTGGCCGCACGCGTCGATCGCGTACGGCTCCATGTCGTCCTGCAGGGCGCCGATCACCGTGATGCCGTGCGTCTCGCCGATCTTGCGGAACAGCGCGACGGCCTCCTTGCGGTGCTCCTTGCCGAGGTTGCGGCCCAGCTCGTCCAGGACGAGGACGAGCCGGCTCCCGGCCCCGTGCTGGCCGCCCGCCTCGCGGGCCCCGCCGGAGCTGGCGAGCGCCGCCGCGCACACCAGTTTCACGGCCTTCTCGTCCATGAGCGCGGTGTTGGCGCGCCGGTTGTACGGGACGTACCGCTGCCCGTCCGACCGCCGCCATTTGGGCGTGACCCGCCAGCGCCACTCCTGTTCGGGGTCGGCGGGCTGCTCCGGGGTGGGGAATTCCAGTGTCGCGCCGTAGCCGCCGTACTCGACGTCGAGTTTCTCGAACGCGTCGGACACGCGCTGCAGGCGGGCACGGATCGCGGCGGTCAGCGCCGTGCGGTGCGCTTCGGCCGCGCCCGCCGCCTCCGTCGCGCCCTTCTGCGCCTTCTCCAGGTCGGCGCGGCGCGCCGAGAGCTGCACCTCGATCTGCCGCCGCTGGTGTTTTTCGTAGTCCTCCTGTTGGCGCAGGTACGCCTCCATGGCTTTCACCAGGCGCGGGAACGTCGCCTGTTCGCGGTCGGTGCGGCGGCCTTCGCCTTCGGCGCGTTCGCGCAGCAGGAACCGGATCTCCTCCGGCATGTCGTCGTCGGACGTGCCGTCCGGGAAAACGCGGCGGAGCGCTTCCGACAGGTGCTTCTCCGCGGTGTGCCACCATTCGGCGGGGGTCCACGTGGCCTCGTCGTCGTCCAGGCCGGACAGCCATTCGGCCGCGCCTTCGCGGGTGCCGCCCCAGTCTTTCTCCAGGCCGTCCAGGCCCAGCGCGGCGCGCTTGTCGGCCAGCTCGGACGACGCGCGCCGGAGCCTGTCGCGTTCGCGTTCGTGCGCCTCGCGGCGCCCGCGGAGCCGGTCGATCTCCAGCGCGCGCGTGTCGGCCTTCGCCTGGAGGCGGCGCAGCGCCTGCTCCGCCGACCCGAGCCGCGGGCCGAGCCGGGACTCGCCGGCCGCCAGCTCCTCAAGCCTTCCCCGCAGGCCCGCCATCGTCTCGCGGACGCCGTCCAGCTCGTCCGCGGCGCGCGCGCCCGCGAGCCGCCGCCCGGCGAGCGCCACGTCGGCGGCGGCGTCGGACGTGGCCTGCCGCGCGCGCTCCAGGGATTCCTGAGCGGCTTCCAGCGCGGCCTGGGCCGCCCGCACTCGCGCTACGCGTCCGGTCACCGGTTCGGGGAAGCCGCCCACGATGACGACCGGTCGCCGGTTGGGCGTCGCCGGATCGTCGTCGAGGAAGGCGAAGAAGCGTCCCAGCGACTGCTCGCAGCTGATCCCTTCGGGCAGGCGGCCGTCGCCGTCGGCCGGGACGATCGTCGAGCCGGGCATGTCCTTGAGCGCGGCTACGGCGGCGTCGAGGTCGTCCGTCCCGATGACGACGGCCTCCCGGTACGGCCACAGGGCGGCCTCCCAGCGTTCCCGGACGTCCTCCGCGAGCTCTACCGCGTCCAGGAGCCCGACGGCGGCGATGCCCTCGGCGGCTAGCGCGCGGATCTGCGCGGGGGCACTTCCTTCGCCGGCCTCAGCCTCGGCCAGGGATCGTTCCGCGCGCGCGACGGCGCCCTTGGCCATGCCCAGCTGCTGCTGGGCTTCGTCGCGTCGCGCCTCTGCCTCGGCCAGTTCGGCGCGTGCGGTGTCGCCGTCGCGTCCGTCCGCCTCGCGTTGCCGCTCCTCCAGCGCGGACACGCGGCGGCGCAGCTCGTCGAGGCGGTTGCGGGCCACGGCCTTATCCGCGCCGAGCTCGTCGACCTGGCCCTTCAGCTCGGCCAGGGCCGTTCCGGCCTCGGTCAGCTGCGCGTCCAGCGCGCCGCCGGTGAGCTGCTCCGTCTCCCGTTCGGCGGCCTTGGCCGCGGCGGCCAGCTCGTCGCTCTCGGCGCGCAGCCGCTCCTGTTCGGCGGCGTGCGCGTCGGCGGCGTCGGCGGCGTCCACCAGGAGGCGGGCCTGCCGCGTCCGCCAGTGCCGCAGCGCCGCCGCGACCTCGTCGCGGGCCCGGTCGCGCCGGTCGAACGTCTTCAGCAGCGACGCCGCCTCACGCTCCCACTCAGTGAGCCGCTCGGACGCCTCCGCCGCCTTGGCGCGCTCGCGGTGCTCCTCCGCGCGGGACTTGCGCTCCGCCTCCAGCTCCCGGTCCAGCCCGGTCAGCGCCGCGATCGCGCTGAAGATCCGCTCCGGGCTGATCTCGTTGAGCGGCTGCGACAGCAAATTCGTCGCGACCTTCGACCGCACCGACGTCGACAGGAACGACACGCACCGCACCTGGCCGCCGTAGAGGACGCGGGACAGGTCCTTCGCGACCAGATCACGGCGTCCGGCGCTGCGCGGCAGGCCCGCCCAGAGCCGGCCGGCGAGCGACACGCGATCGGCCTCCGACGGGGCCGCCGCCATGTGGACGCCCTGCCGCCAGCGGATCTCCAGGTGGGGCGCGTCCACATTCACCCGCAGCCATACGGTGACGGCAGTCTCGCCGTCGTCCGCCATGGGCTCGGTGTAGTCGAAGACACCGACGATGTAGCCGTGGTCTGCGCTCGCCCACTGGCTGTCGCCCTGCGCCGCCAGTTCCGCGTTGAAAAGCAGTTCCGCCACCGAGCGCGCACCCGACGCGAACCGCCACTGCTCATCGCCCAAGAGCGCCGTTATGGCCGCGATGAACGACGACTTGCCCGCGCCGTTGGAGTCCTTCGGCCCCTGACCGGCGACCACGATCAGCGTCCCGGGGACGGTCGGAACCGGATGCGTGGACAGCCGCGAGATGTTCACCGCCTGCACGGCCACGAGCGTCCGGCCGCCCACGACGTTCTCGGCGTCGCCGCGCGCGGGCTCCGGCACCAGCGGTTCCGGCACCGGTGGCCCCGGCGGCGGCTCCGCGCGGCCGGGTTCGAGGACGGACGTCATGTGTTCTCCCCCCGATCGTGGTCCCGGCCTCTGCGGCGCGCCCGGATCGCCGCGGCGAGCGGCGAGTCGGGGCCCGCGGCCAGGATCAGCTCCTCCTGCAGGCGGCGTCGCGCCGCGTCCGTCAGCCGGTGGAACTGCGGGCCCGGGACGAAGCCTCCGGCGTCGTCCGCGCCCGCCTTCACCTGCGACACCAGCCCCGCGAGCCGGAGCCTGCGCAGCGACGCCTCCAGCTCCCCGAGGGGCAGTTGCGTGCGGCGGCGCAGTTCGTCCATGGGCGTCGGGTAGGGCGACAGCCAGGAGTCGTCTGCCAGCGAACCCGCCGCCCTTGGGATGGCCACCGAATGGATGAGGACCAGCGTCAGGACGGCCCGCTCCTGGACGGGCCTTACGCACTCCGGGTCTCGTGCCAGTTCGGCGGCGACGTCGTCCCCGTAGCCGGACGTCCAGCGCGTCTGCTCGGAGCGGACGAGCGTCCGGCCGCTCAGCGCGAGCATCTCCTCGACCGTCCGGCGGAGCGCCGGCTCCCGCAGCGCCGCGAACCGCACCTCCGACACCGGCTCGGCCGCGTGCTCCACCGCCATGTACGCCGCGACCAGGTCGGCGCGGCGGCGCTCGTCGTACGGGCGCAGGAGCCCTTCGAACAGCTCGCTCATGCGCCGCGCTCCGAGTTATCCACAGGTTCGGATTCTTCGACGGGCGGCGCCGGGGGTGCGGCAGGGTCGGATTGCAGGTGAGGGGAGGCAGGAGGTGCTGATGAATCAGCCGGTTCGGGTTCCGGCCGCGGCGGCTCGGGGAGGCGGCGGAGGAGGTCCCGCAGCGACGCGAGCGAACCCTCCGGCCACAGGGCGGCGCGGGGGCCGAGGCGGACGCCGCCGGCCGCCTCGTCGAGGAGCAGCCAGCCCGTGTCCGACAGGCGGCGCAGTTCCCCGGTGGCCCAGCGGCGGGCCAGGTCGGTGTCGCCTCGCGTCATGTTCGCGTACACGTCCAGGACGTCCGCGACCCTGGACGGGACGCCGGGCCAGGGCGCGTCGTCCAGGCGCGGCCAGCAGCAGCGCAGCGCGGCGCCGAGGACGCGGCGCGCCTGCCCCGCGCGGTCCAGCGGCATGGGCGGGGTCTCGTACTCCTCCAGCAGCGCGGGGGTCGCACCGTCCGGCCACTCCGGGAGCAGCCAGACGCGCGTGCCGTCCGTCGCGCCGACCACACCGGGCGGAACGGGCTCGGACACGGCGATCGGCGGCGCCCCCAGCACCCGCGCACGGGCGCGCGCCAGCACGACCGGATCGGGGGCGGTCACTGCGGGGTCCTCTCGAACCAGCCTGGCGAGACCCACGTGGGGGAGCCCGTGGGGTGCACGGTCAAACCGTCCGACCAGATCAGCCGGTAGGGGAGTTCAGGATGCAGGTGCGCGGACGACAGGTCGGCGAGCACGCGGCGGGCAGCCGTCCAGTCCTGGGCGAGGACGTCCTCGACGGCGATCCGGTCGCGGCCGCGGAGGAGCTGCTCGGCGACGCCGCGGAGCCGCTCCATCGCGGCGGTGTCCGAACCCGTGTCGCCCGAGAGGCCGGTGTCGGGCACGGACGGGCGGGGCGGGGCCGGGCGCGGGGGCGTGGCGCGCGGGCCGTCCTCCACCGCGGTGACCACGGCGGACGGCTCATGCCACGGCGCGGCGGAGTCGAAGACGAACCCGTCCAGGACGGCGGCGAGCTCCTCGCGGGACGCGGTGCGCGTGAACGTCCGCCACGTCTCCGGCGGCAGCAGGGTCAGGTTCCGCGTCGTGCCCGCCGAGTCGGACAGCCGCGCCGCCGCGCGGCGGGACGCGTCCCCGTAGGCGTAGATGGCGGCGCGCAGGTCGGTGCACGTCCGGTCGAGCTGCGGCCAGCGGCGCAGGATCGCGCCGTGCAGGCGCTCGGCGCGCAGCAGGATCTCCTCGGTGCCCCACAGCTTCGGCGCCTGCTCGCGGAGCTCCTCGATGGTGCCGTTCGTCAGCGTGACCAGCTCGACGCTCCACAGCCGGAACGCGCGCGCGAGGCCGTCCGCGCCGTCGCGCGCCTGCTCTGGCGTCATCCGGGGGTCGGCCACGTTGAGCTGCTCCAAGGCGAGGAGCCGGTGCATCTCGCTCTGGCCGCCGTCCAGCATCATCCGCCGCACGAACATCAGCCCGACCACGCTGGTGAACGACGCCCGGTACCGGAGCTGGTTCGGCTTCGGGAACACCTCGCGGACGGCGCCGAGCCCCTTCAGCACCCGCAGCCGGTTCTCGAACACCTCCGGCGGGTAGCGGCGGCACACGTACCGCATCTGCTCGCGGCTCAGCCCGTCCTCGCCCGCGTCGGCGAACGCGGCGAGCAGCGTCTCGGCGACGTCCACGAGCTCCGGGTCGTCCACGACGGCGCCGCTGTCGCGGGCCAGCGCCGCGAACATCTGCCGGTACACGCCCAGCACCGCCTCGCCGACCAGGACGTCGTCGAGGCTGGCGGCCGCGTTCTCGGAGGTGGGGGACACGGCGCACTACGGTACGGCCACCACGCCGCCAAGGTGGAATCGGCGCCACGGGTACGTGAACAATCAAGAACCCGAAACCGTGGCGATGCACGCAGAGCGATGACACACTCACAGTGCCATGACGGATGTCCCGGCGCGCGAGCCGCGCCGGGCTCGGAAACGGCAGGGGAGCATGACCGCGACGACCACTCCCGTGAAGACGAACCTCCCCGCCGAACCCAACGCCTTCGTCGGCCGCGAACGCGACGTCGGCGACCTCGGGCGGCTCCTGGAGAGCATGCGCGCCGTGACGCTGTGCGGCGCCGGCGGCATCGGCAAGACCAGGCTCGCGCTGCACGTCGCGCACACGATGCTCCACGCCGGCCCCGACGGGGTCTGGTTCGTGGAACTCGCCGACGTCCGCCTGGACGGGACGACGGAGCCGGTAGCGCGCCGCGTCGCCACCGTCCTCGCCGTCGCCGAGGAGGACGGCCGCCCGCTCACCGAGACGCTCGCCGACGCGCTGCACGCGTCCGCCGCCCTGATCGTCCTGGACAACTGCGAGCACGTGATCGAGGAGTGCGCCGAGCTGACCGGCGTCCTGCTGGCCCGCTGCCCGCGGCTGCGGGTGCTCGCCACCAGCCGGGAGCCGCTCCGCATGGCGGGAGAGAACGTCTGGCGGGTGCCGCCCTTGGAACCCGACGAGGCGATGCGGCTGTTCGTCGACCGCGCGCTGGCGGCGCGTCCCGCGTTCGCCGGCACGGACGCCGTCCACGACGTCACGCAGGCCCTCGACGGGATGCCGCTCGCGCTGGAGCTCGCCGCCGCCCGCGTCCGCGTCCTGTCGGTGGAGCAGATCGCGCGGCGCCTCACCGACCGGTTCCGGCTGCTCAGCGCCGGCGACCGCACCGCCCCCGCCCGGCAGCGCACCCTCCGCGCCGCGATCGACTGGAGCCACGAGCTGCTGGACGACCCGGAGCGCGTCCTGCTGCGCCGCCTGTCCGTCTTCGCGGGCTGGACGCTGGAGCAGGCCGAACACGTCTGCGCCGACGCCGAGCTCCCCGCCGACGACGTCCTCGACCTGCTCACCGCACTGGTCGACAAGTCGCTCGTGGCCGTGACCGGCGAGCTCGCCGGGGAGGTCCGGTTCCGGCAGCTCGACAGCATCCGCGAGTACGCGGCGGAGCGGCTCGCCGACGCCGGCGAGGACGAGACGTTCCGCGGGCGGCACCGCGACGCCGTCCTGAACGCGGCCGAGCGGCACGGCCGGATCGCGGTCGCGTTCGACGACGCCGCCTGGGCCGAACGCGTGGCGCTGTTCAACTGGTACGACGTCGAGCTCGGCAACGTCCGCTCCGCGCTCACCTGGTCCCTCGACCGCGGCGACGTCCGCGAGGGCCTGCGGATCTGCACCGCCCTGCGCACGTTCTGGATCGTCCGCGGCCGCGTCACCGAATGGGCCGACTGGACCGACCGCTTCCTCGCCGCCGCGCCCGGCCTGGGCCCGGACGTTCTCGGCCCGGCGCTCGTCGCCCGCGCCCAGCTCGCCCTCGGCGGCCGCGACTACGCGCAGGCCGCGCGGTACGCCGACGACGGGCTGGAGTCCTGCCGCGCCTGCGGCGACGACTTCATGACCGCGTCCGCCCTGATCGCCGGCGCCGAATGCCTGGTCCGCGCCGGCCGCCTCGCGGACGCCGCCGGCCGCCTGGACGAGGCCGACGCGATCGCCGCCGCGCCCCGCCAGGAATGGAACCGCGCCTACGCCGCCGCTGTCCGCGGCTACCTGCTGATCCGCGGCTCGCGCCTGCGGGAGGCCCGCGAGCACCTGGACGCCGCCGCGTCCGTCATGCACGGCATCGGGCAGCTGTGGGGCGCCTCCCACGCCATGATCGGCCTCGGCCGCCTCGCCGAGCTGCGCGGCGACCACGCGTCCGCGCGCGGGCACTACGCCGAGGTCCTGCCGATCCTCGCCGAGATCGGCGCCCGCCCGGAGATGGCGCGGGCCCTCGCGGGCCTGGGCCGCGTCGCCCTCGAACAGGACGACCTCCGCACCGCCCGCGAGTCCCTCTCGCAGAGCCTCACGCTGAGCCGCTCGTCCGGCATCCGGCTGGACATCTCCCGCGCCCTGGACGCCTTCGCCGACCTCGTCGCCCGCGAGGGCGACGCGCGCGGCGCGGTGACGCTCGCCGGCGCCGCGTCCGCCCTCCGCGAGGCCACCGGCCGCGCCCCCGGCACCGGCGCCCGCCGCGAACGCACTCTGGAACCGATCCGCCGCAAACTGGGCGAACCCTTAGTCTCCCAGTTCTGGGGCGAGGGCCGCACCCTCCCCACCGACGACGCGATCAGCTACGCCCTCCGCGCCCCCGCCACCAACCGCGTCCCTCGTCCCCGCCTCGAACACCCCGCCCCCGGACCACCCACCCACGCCACCGCCCGCGAACGCCCCGCCTCCTCCACCACCAAGCCCGGGCTCCCCACCGCCGCCGCCCCATCTACCCGCGCCCCCGAACGCCCCGCTCCCGCAGCCCCCACCGCCGCCGAGCCTGAACTCCCCACCCCCGCCGCGGATCTCAGTTCACCTGCCCGCGCCCCCGACCCCGGGCGCCCCGCTCCTGGCGGGCCCGCCCCCACCACCGCCGAACCCGGCCTTTCCGCTTCCACGGCCGGTCCCGGTTCACCTGACCCCGCGGCCGACTCCGCGCCCGCAGGGCCTGTCGCGGCCACCGCCGAACCCGGGCTGCCCGCCCCCACCACGGATCCCGGATCATCCGCTAGTGCCGCCAGCCCTGGACGCCCCAACTCCGGAGGGCTCGCACCTGCTGCTGCCGCCCCCGGATCGCTCGCCCCCGATCCTGGTTCATCCGCCTGTGCCGCCGACCCCGGGCGCCCCGCCCCTGGAGGGCCTGCTCCCGCCGGCGCCGAAAGCGGGCGTTCCGCTCTTGCAGGGCCCGCCGCTGCTGAGCCCGGACTGCCCGCCAGTGGGGCAGACCCCGGATCATCTCCGCGTGCAGCCGGGTCCGGGCGCTCCGCTTCCGGAGAGCCTGCCTCTGCTGCTGAGCCTGGGCTCACCGCTTCCACGGCCGGTCCCGGTTCATCTGCGCAGGTGACCGCCGCCGGGCGCTCTGTGCCCGGAGGGCTTGGCCCTGGTGCCGAGGCCGGGCTGCCTGCTGGTGGGGTGGATCCCGCTTCATCTGCCCACGTTGCCGGGGCCGGGGGGTCGGCCACCGGAGGGCCCGCCTCTGCTGCTGCCGAGGTGGGGCTGCCCGCCGCCGTGGGTCCTGGGCCTTCTGCTTACGCGACCGAGGCCGGGCTGCCCGCTCCGGCGGGCGAGCCTGGATCTTTTGCCGACGTTGCCGAGTCCGGGCGGGCCGAGTCCGGGGGGCCCGCCTTCGCCGCTGACGAGAGCGGGCGTTCTGGTCGTCAAGGGTCTGGTTCTGGTGCCGTTGAGGGCGGGCTGTCGGCTCGTGGCGCTGAGGCGGGGCGCTCTGATCTCGGAGAATCCGGTCTCGTCGATGATGAGTTCGGGGGTTCTGTTCTTGGTGGGTCTGCAACTGGTGCCGAGCCTGACGGGGGCGCGGATGTTGGGTCGGGTGGGCGGGGCGATGAGTCTGGGCGCTTCGCTTACGGGGAGCTTGGACCTGCCTCTGAGGAGGTTGGGCGTTCCCCTCTTGGAGGGGGTGCTGTCGCTGGGTTCGGGCGTCATGGTCGTGCCGCTTTGCCGGTGACGCCGCCGAGCACCCTCACCCCGCGCGAACGCGAGATCGCCCGCCTCGTCACGCGCGGGCTCAGCAATCGCGGCATAGCCGATGAGCTCGTCATCAGCCCGGCCACCGTTGCCCGGCACGTCACCAACATCCTGACCAAACTCGGCTTCTCCTCGCGCGCCCAGATAGCCGCCTGGGCCGTGGAGAACATGCCCCGCGATCGTCCGCCGTCCTGAGCCCGGGCTTACGTGTGTACATAGGAGTGGCTATTGGGGGCGTGTCGAATACGACGGTGGTTGCGCAGTTCGGAGCATGTGCGGGGGCGGAGCGTCGATCTAGGTTCTCGGCATGGTCTCCAAAGGTGTGGACCCGGCCGCCGCCTATCCGGCGGTCACGGTGACGCGTGCGGTGCTCGGTGCGGGCGCTGATCCGAGGCGGGTCGCGGTCGTGGACGCCGAGTCGGGGCGTTCGGTGTCGTACGCGGAGCTCGCGGCCGGGGTCGGGGCCGCCGCGGCCGGGCTCGTCCGCGAAGGGATCGGGCCCGGGGACGTGGTCGGGCTGCTCCTGCCGGACGGGCCGGAGTTCGCCGTCGCGCTGCACGCCGTCACCGCGGCGG
Organism: Actinomadura sp. 9N215; assembly: GCF_044326345.1. Taxonomy (NCBI): domain Bacteria; kingdom Bacillati; phylum Actinomycetota; class Actinomycetes; order Streptosporangiales; family Thermomonosporaceae; genus Actinomadura; species Actinomadura sp. 9N215. The sequence goes on from NZ_JBIRBA010000030.1 coordinate 109,988, forward strand.
GCGCGGTGCCGTTCCCGGTAGACGCGGCGTACCTGGTCGACGCGGCGGGCGCCCGTGCCGCCATCGCGGCGCCGGGGCGGTTCGACGGCACGGCGCGGGTGTTGGAGTTCGACCGCCTGATGGCGGGGGATGCCGCGGGCGTTGCCGTGCCGGAGGCCGATCCCGACCGTGATGTCGCCCTGCTCGCCTGCACGCGCGGCGCCGGCCGGACCGCCGGGCTCACGCATGCCGAGGTCGTGGCCGGGCTGGTCCGCGTCGCGGACGCCGGGATGATCGGCGGTGGCGACACCGTGCTGAGCGCGTTGCCGTTCAGCGACGTCCTCGCCCTGAACGGCGTGCTCAACCCGGCGCTGCGGCTCGGCGCCACCGTCGTCGGTCTCGGCGGGCATGACCTGCTGCGCGCCCTGCGGGACCACCGGGCGACCGTGGCGGTGCTGCCGCCCCGGCTCGTGGAGGCCCTCGCCCGCGACCGTGCCGTGTCCCGGTACGACCTGCGCCCGTTGCGCGCCGTCGTCGCGGCGGGCGGGCCGCTGGCCGCCGAGGACGCCCGCGCCGCCGCGGCCCGGCTCGGCTGCCCCGTCCGGCAGGCGTACGGGCTGGCCGAGGCCGGAGGGATCACGCACCTCAACCTGCGCGCCGCCGAGGAGGGCACGCTGGACTCGGTCGGACGGGGCCTGCCGGGCGTGATGTGGCGCATCGTCCATCCCCGCAGCGGCGTCGCGCAGCCGTCCTACCAGCCAGGCGAGCTGTGCGTCCGCCTCCCGGCCGCGCGGACCGCGGCGGTGCCCGTCCGGTGGCTTCCCACCGGCGACTCCGCGTTCGCCGACGACCACGGACGCGTCTTCGTCCTCGGCCGCGTGACCGGCGTGCGTCCCGATCCGCCGGGCGAGCCGGAGGCGGTGCTGGCAGCGCATCCGGCGGTGGGCGACGCGGTCGTGATCCCGGCGCCGGACGGTGATCTCGGCCTCGCGCCGCACGCGTTCGTGGTGCTGGCGGAACCGGCGTCCGAGATCGAGCTGCTGGCGTACGTGAACGGGCACGTTCCGCGGACCAGCGCGGTCTCCGCCGTGCACGTCGTGGACGGGATCCCGCGCACGGCGGACGGGCAGGTCCGGCGGCGGGAACTGCTGGAACGCGTCGGGCTCGCCCCATGACGTACACATCCGCCTACACACTTCTTCGGATGTGGCGCCGGAGGCGCGCGGCGTACGTTCGGCCCATGCCCGAGGGAAGCGTCGCCCCGCCCGTGGCCGCCGGCACGACGATCACCGAGGCCGTCCTGGACGCGGCCAGGGCCGGCGCCGCACGTCGCGGCGCGAGGCCGGCTCTGATCGACCCGGCGCGGAAGCTCGGATCCGGGGCGTTCGCCGACGAGGTGACGGCGGCGGCGGACGGGCTGCGCAGGCACGGCGTGCGTCCCGGCGACGTCGGCGCGGTCCACGTGGCGGGCGTGTGCGACCTGGCCCGCGCCGTCCATGCCGTCTCCGCGGCCGGCGCCGTGCCCGCGCTCCTCCCGCCGGGCGCGGCGGCCGGCGAGGTCGCGGCGCTGATGAACGCGTCCGGTGCCCGCTTCCTGCTGACCGGCGTGGACACCGCCGGCCGGTCCCTCGCGGCGGCGGAACGCTCGTACGTCAGACAGGTCTTCGCGTTCGGGGACGTTCCGGGCACGACGCCGTTCGGGCGGCTGCTGGAGCCCGGCCCGGCGGTCGGCGCCCCGCCGGCGCCCGATCCGCTGCGCGACACGGCGCTGCGGCTGTGCGCACCGTCCGAGGACGTCACGCACGCCGATCGGCTCGCCGACCTCTACCGGCTCGGCGGCGCGCTGGGCCTCGGCGGCGGCGACGTGCTCGTTCTCTGCGGGGCGGACGTCCCCGCCCTGACGTGGATCGGGCTGACCGATCTGTGCGTCACCCAGGGCGCCACCCTCGTCGGGGTGCCGGCGCCGGGCCCGCGCGACCTGCTCGAAGCGATCGTCGACCATCGGGCGACCGTCGCGGTCGTCACGCCGGCGAAGCTCCGCGCGATCGCGTTCGACCATGGCCGTGTGCCCGTCCCGTGCGTGCGGCTGCTGGTCACCGGCGCCCCGTCCGCCGAAGCGGCCCGGGCCTGCCGCGCCCGCCACGGCTGGACAGTGTCGCTCCTGTGCTGAACGCGATCAGCTCGCCCGGGGGATCGACTTGTGCTCCACGTAGGCGCCGAGCCCTTCGGGGCCGAGCTCGCGGCCGAGGCCGCTGTTCTTGAAGCCGCCGAACGGGGTGTTCGGGTCGAGGGTGTACATGTTGACGCCGCAGCTTCCGGTGCGGATACGGCGGGCGACGTCGACGCCGTGGGCCACGTCGGACGTCCAGACGGAGCCGCCGAGACCGTACTCGCTGTCGTTGGCGATCCCGACGGCGTCGTCCTCGTCGTCGTACGGGATCAGGACGAGCACCGGCCCGAAGATCTCCTCGCGGGCGATGCGCATGTCGTTGCCGACGTCGCCGAACACGGTCGGGGCGACGTACCAGCCGCGGTCGTGCGGGCGGTTCAGGCCGCCGGTGATCAGCTTGGCGCCCTCGTCCTGCCCGACGCGGATGTAGTTCTCGACGCGCTCCTGCTGCCGCCGCGCGACGAGCGGGCCGATCTCGGTGCCGTAGTCGGCGGGGTCGCCGACCGCGAGGCCGCCGACCATGGCCGCGAGGGCGTCGGCGACCTCGTCGTAGCGGCGGCGGGACGCGAGGATGCGGGTTTGCGCGGCGCACGCCTCTCCGTTGTTCATCAGCGACGCCAGCTTGAAGCCCTCGACGGTGGCGGCGAGGTCGGCGTCGTCCAGGATGATCGCGGCGGACTTGCCGCCCAGCTCCAGCGTGACGCGCTTGAGCTGCCGGCCGCAGACTTCGCCGATCCTGCGTCCGGCGGCGGTGGAGCCGGTGAAGGACACCTTGTCGACGCCGGGGTGGGCGACGAGGTACGCGCCGACCTCGCGTCCGGCCGGGACGATGTTGACGACGCCGTCCGGGATCCCGGCCTCCTCGATCCACTCGGCGAGCAGGAAGCTGTCGAGGGGCGTCTCCGGGGACGGTTTGGCGACGACGGAGCAGCCGGCGATGAGGGCGGGGGCGAGCTTGAGCATGAGCGTGAACTGCGGCACGTTCCACGGGACGATCGCGGCGACGACCCCGACGGGCTCTCGCGTCACGGTGACCGGGCCGAGCATGCCCTGCCGTTCGTCCTCCCAGGTGTAGGCGGCGGCGAGGTCGACGTAGTACTGGAGCACCAGCTGCGGAACGGCGGCCTGCCCGAACACCGAGAACAGGATCGGCGAGCCCATCTCCGCGGTGACCAGCTCGGCCATCCCGCCCTGCCGCTCGGCGTAGATGGCGGAGAGCCGTCCGACGATCTCGGCGCGCTCGGCCGGCGTCATCCGGGGCCAGGGGCCGTCGTCGAAGGCGCGGCGCGCCGCGGCGACTGCGGCGTCGATGTCGGCCTCCGTGCCCTCGGGCACGCGCCCGATCACCTCCTCGGTGTGCGGGGAGACGACGTCGATCGTGGCGGCGCCGGCCGGTGCGGTCCACTCGCCGCCGATGAACAGCCGATCGTGCTCGCGCATGCTGCCGTGCCTCCCTGCCCGACCCGGGGCGACGGTGGTAACCGAATGCTTGCTTGGGCACAGCATCGCATGTGATCCCCGGGCGCTGGCAAGGGGAATGAGACTCGCGTCTCACCGCACTTCCGGTATAACCGGGCCATGGCCGACATCGCTGACATCTGGTTCGACGTGTCCTGTCCCTACACCTGGATCACGTCGCGCTGGGTGCTGGAGGCGGCGAAGGTCCGGCCCATCGAGCCGCGCTGGCACGTGCTGGGCCTGGCCGCGCTGAACGAGGGCCGCGACGACGACCCGGCGGGCGACCCCGAGGGCTACCTGTGGATACCCGCCCGGATCTGCGCCGCCGTCGCCGCCGAGGCCGGGCAGGAGGCGCTCGGCCGCTTCTACACCGCGCTCGGCACCCGCTACCACGAACGGGGCGAGATGGAGGAGCGGACGTTCACCGACGCGCTCACCGACGCCGGCCTGCCCGCGGACCTCGCCGCCGCGGCCGGGTCGGCGGAGTACGACGACGCCGTCCGCGCCTCGACGGCCGAGGGCGTCGCCAAGGTCGGCCCGCACATCGGCACGCCGGTGATCGCGGTGGGGGAGACGGCCTTCTTCGGCCCGGTCATGTCGCGGATCCCGCGCGGCGAGGACGCCGGACGGCTCTGGGACGCGACGCTCATCGTCGCCGCCGCCCCCGGATTCCACGAACTCAAGGGCCGCCCACACGCCGAGCCCGACTTCTCCTAAAGCCCGACTTCTCCTAAAGCCGGACGTCTGCTAAAGCCGGACGTCTGCTAAAGCCGGACGTCTGCTAAAGCCGGACGTCTGCTAAAGCCGGACGTCTGCTAAAGCCGGACGTCTGCTAAAGCCGGACGTCTGCTAAAGCCGGACGTCTGCCAGAGGCGGCGTCTGCTAGCCGGGACGTCTGCCACAGGTGGGCGTCTCCCAGAGAGGCGGACGTCTCCTAAGGTCGGACGTCTGCTAGGGCCGGATGTCTCCTAGGGCCGGGCTTATCCAGACCGGACGTCCGCCTAGAGGAGGTGGGTGTTCGGTTCGCGGGCGCGGGCGGCCAGTTCGGGCAGTTCGACCACCTCGACGCCCGCCGCCGCGAGGATCTCCGCGCCCGTCCCCGCGGCGAACAGCGCCGGCTCCCGCCACGCGAACACGACCCGCCGGGCGCCCGACGCGACGATCAGCTCCGCGCACGGGCGGGGACGCGACGCCCGCCGCCCGCACGGCTCAAGCGAGCTGTAGACGGTCGCGTCCGAGAGGTCGGCGCCGGTCTTGGCGAGGGCGGCCTCCTCGGCGTGGTCGTGCGGGTCGTCCTCCCGGGAGTGGCCGCGCGCGATCTCGCGGCCGTCCGCGCCGACGATGACCGCGCCGACCGAGAACGCGGTGCGGGACGGCGGGCACAGTTCCGCCAGGTCGCAGGCCAGTTCCAGCCAGCCGAGATCATCCACGCGCGGCCCCGGTGAGATAGCGCAGCAGCGCGAGGTCGCCGATGCGGGTGGCCTCCTCCAGCCGCATCGGACGGTCCGGCGACTGCGGGAACACCCCCGACTGGACGAACCGCGGCGCCGACGGGTCGCCGATGAAGAACGGCGCGACGACGAGCTGCAGCTCGTCCACGACCCCGGCCGTCAGGAACAGCGTGTGGACGCCCCCGCCGCCCTCGACCATCAGCCGCCGGACGCCCCGCGCCGCGAGGTCGCCGAGCATCGTGGCGAGCGCGAGCGGGTCGCCCGCGTCGACGACCTCGGCGACGCCGTCCAGCCGCGGCGCCAGCTCGGCGGCCGTGCGGGACGGCGCGTACACCAGCTTCGGCGACGCGCCCGTGGTGAAGAACCGCGCGCCGGGGTCCAGGTCGCCGCTCCAGGTCAGCGTCACCTTGACGAGGTCGGGCGGCAGGCCGCGCCCGGCCCGCTTCTCCCGCCGCCGCTCGGACCTGACCAGCAGCCGGGGGTCGTCGGCGCGGATCGTCCCGGCGCCGACCAGGATCGCGTCGCAGCCGGCGCGCACCGCGTCGACGCGGTCCCAGTCCGCGGCGCTGGACAGCCGGAGCCGCTCCGGGCCCGCGTCGTCGATGTAGCCGTCGGCGGACATCGCGCAGCTCAGCAGCACGTAGGGGCGGTCGCTCACGCCGTCACCCTACGGCAGCGGCGGCGGCCGGGGCCGGGCGCCATTCGAAGATTGTTTCGAGGCGCCCCGGCGTTTCTGCGCCGGATGTGCCGGACGGGATGCCTATGGTTGCTGCGACATGCGACTCCTGCACACCTCCGACTGGCATCTCGGCAGATCTTTTCATCGCGAGGACCTGCTGGCCGCGCAGGCGGCGTTCGTCGACCATCTGGTCGAGACCGTGGCGGCGGAGCGGGTCGACTGCGTGCTGGTCTCCGGGGACGTCTACGACCGCGCGCTGCCCGCCGTCGACGCGGTCCGGCTGTGCGACGAGGCGCTGGAGCGGCTCGCGGACCGCACCCGCGTCGTGCTGATCGCCGGCAACCACGACTCGGCGCGCCGCCTCGGGTTCGGGTCGGCGCTGATGGACGCGTCAGGCGTGCACGTCCGCGCCGACTTCGCGACCGTGGGGGAGCCCGTTGTCGTGGGGGACGCCGCGATCTACGGCATCCCCTACCTGGAGCCCGAGCTCGTCCGCCACCCGTGGGACCTCGACGAGCGCAGCCACGCCGCCGCGCTGACCGAGGCCATGCGCCGCGTCCGGGACGACGCCGCCGCGCGCCCCGGCCTGCGCTCGGTGGTGCTGGCGCACGCGTTCGTCACCGGCGGCGCGGCCAGCGAGAGCGAACGCGACATCTCGGTCGGGGGCTCGTCGCACGTTCCGGCGTCGGTGTTCGACGGCGTCGACTACGCGGCGCTCGGGCATCTGCACGGGGCCTGGCCCGTCACCGACCGCGTCCGCTACTCCGGCTCGCCGCTCGCGTACTCGTTCTCGGAGGAGAAGCACGTCAAGGGGTCCTGGCTGATCGACCTGCGCGACGACGGCCCACCCGACGACGACGCCCCACGCGACGACGCCCCGCGCGACGGCGCCCCACGCGACGGCGCCCCGCACGACGGCGGCCTGCGTGACGGCGCCCCACGGAGAGGCGGCGTCGTGGCGGAGTTCGTGGAGGCGCCCGTGCCGCGCCGCCTCGCCCGCGTGCGCGGCCGCATCGACGACCTGCTCACCGACCCGTCCTACGACCGGCTCGAAGACCGCTGGCTCCAGGTGACGCTCACCGACGCGAGCCGTCCGCCCGCCGCGATGGAACGGCTGCGCCGCCGCTTCCCGCACGCGCTCGTCCTCGGCTTCGAGCCCGAGGGCGGCGGGACGGACGCCGCCCGCACCTGGTCCGACCGCGTCCGCGAGCGGTCCGGGCCCGACGTCGCGGGCGACTTCGTCGCCGAGGTCACCGACGGCCCCGCGTCCGCCGCCGAACGCGCGCTCCTGGAGGAGGCGTTCGAGGCCTGCCGCCGGAAGGAGGCCATGGCGTGAGGCTCCACGGGTTAGAGATCAGCGCGTTCGGGCCCTTCTCCGGCACCGAGGAGATCGACTTCGACGCGCTGTCCGGCGCCGGGCTGTTCCTCGTCCAGGGCCGGACGGGCGCGGGCAAGACCAGCGTCCTCGACGCCGTGTGCTTCGCGCTGTACGGGCAGGTGCCGGGCGTCCGGAACGCGGTGAAGGGGCTGCGCAGCGACCACGCGGCACCCGGCGCCGCGCCGCGCGTCGTGCTGGAGACGACGATCCGCGGCCGCCGCCTGCGCATAGCGCGCTCGCCCGCCTGGGAGCGGCCGAAGCTGCGCGGCTCAGGGACGACGACCGAGCACGCCAAGGTCGTCCTTGAGGAGTTCGAGCACGGCGCGTGGACCGGGCTCACGACGCGGCTGGACGAGGCGGGCGACCTGGTGTCGCGGATGCTCGGGATGACCGCCGTCCAGTTCTGCCAGGTCGCGCTGCTGCCGCAGGGCGAGTTCGCGGGGTTCCTGCGCGCGGGCGCGGACGAGCGCCGCAAGGTGCTGGAGCGGCTCTTCGCGGCGGAGGTGTTCACGCAGGTCGAGAAGTGGCTGGCCGACCGGCGCGCCGCCACGGGACGCGAGGCCGCCGAGCTGGGCGCGGCGGCGTCCTCGATCGCCGACCGCATCGCCGAGACGACGGGCGCCGAGCCTCCGCACGGCGACCTGGCCGCCCAGGTGCCCCGGCGAGATCCATCCGGTCCGGGTCCCGCCGTCCCCGCGCCGCGTCGAGGGGAGCCGGTGGGGGAGCCGTTCGCCGAGGTGGAGGCGCTGCCCGGCTGGGCCGCCGACCTGGCCGGCGGGCACGAGGACATCCGCGCGACCGTCGAACGGCTGCGCCGGGAGGTCGCCGCGACGCTGGAGGCCGCCCGCACCGCCCTGGACGACGCGAAGGCGCTCGCCGAGCGCCGCCGCCGCCACGCCGAGGCCGTCGCCCGCCGGGACGCGCTGCGCGAGCGCGCCGAGGACAAGTCGCGGATGGCGTCGCGGCTCGACGCCGCGGCCCGCGCCGACCGGGTCGTCCCGCTGGTGAGGGCCGTCGAGGCCCGGCACCAGGAGGCGCGCCGGACGCACCGCTGGGCCGACGAGACCCGCGCCGGGGTCGGCGCGCTCCTCCCGCCGAACGCCTCCGAGGACGTGCTCGCCAAGGCGGAACGCGCCCGCCGGGACGAGATCGCCGCGCTGGAGGGCAGGCGCGCCACCGCCGCCCGGCTCCGGCAGATCGAGAGTGAGCGCGCGGGCCTGGCCCGTGACCTGGCCCGGCTGGAGCCGGAGGAGGCGCAGGCCGCCGCGGCCCTGGCCGAGCTGCCGGGCATCGTGGACGCGCGGCGCGCCGAGCTGGACGAGGCCCGCATCGCGGCCGCCGGACGCGCCGGAGCCGAGGCCGCCGTCGCCGCCGCCCGCCACCGTCTCGACGCCGCGCAGCGCCGCGACCAGGTCGAACACCGGCTCGCCGAGGCGGAGGCGGCGCACCGCGACGCGGTCGACGCCGCGCAGGACGCCCGCCAGCTCGTCCTCGACCTGCGCCAGGCCCGGCTGGACGGGATGGCCGCCGTCCTCGCCGAAGACCTGACCGGCGGCGAGCCGTGCCGGGTCTGCGGCTCCACCGAGCACCCGGCGCCCGCCACGTCCCTCGCGCTGATCCCGACCGAGGGGCAGATCGACGGGGCCCAGAACGAGTCCGATCGGGCGCAGGCCGTCCGGGAGCAGACCGGCAAGGACGTCGAGGCGCTCCGCACCGAACGCGACCACCTCATCGACACCGCCGGAGAGGCCACGGCCGACGTCCTCGCCGAAGAGGTCGCGGACGCCGAGCGGGAACTCCGGGCGGCGGTGGCGTGCGCGGCCGAGGCCGACCGGCTGGAGGCCGTCCTCCACCGGCACGAGCAGGAACTCGACCGCGTCCGCGACCGGCGCGTCGAGATCGGCCAGGCGCTCACCGAGAACCGCACCCAGGAGAAGGAGCTGGCCGCCGAGCGGGCCCGGCTGTCCGCGGAGCTGGACGAGGCGCTCGGCGGCGACCCCACCCTCGAAGCGCGCGTCGCCCGGCTCGGCGGCGAGGCCGGTGCGCTCGCCGAGGCAGTCGAGGCGCTGCGCGCGTCCGTCCGCGCCGCGGAGGAGCTGGCCGCCGCCCGCGCGAACGCGAAGGCGACCGCCGAGGCCGAGGGATTCCGCACACCCGACGAGGTCGTCGACGCCGCGCTGCCCGACGAAGGCCAGGGCGCCCTGCGCGACCGGATCCGGCGGCTGGACGACGAGGAGGCCGCCGTCCGCGACCTGCTCGCCGACCCCGCGCTCGCCGCTGCCGCCGCCGAGCCCGCCCCCGACCTGCCGGCGCTCGAAGCGGCGCTCCAGGCCGCGGACGCCGCGCACGCCGGGGTCGCGGCCGCCGCCGACCGCGCCCGCCACCGCTGCGAACGCCTCGCCGAGCTGCGCGAACGGCTGGACGCGGCCGTCCGCGCGTGGCGTCCCGCCGCCGGACGGCACGAGGTCGCCGAACGCCTCGCGGGCCTGACGTCCGGCAAGCACGCGGCGAACCGGCACGCCATGTCCCTGTCGGCGTACGTGCTGGCCGCGCGCCTCAGACAGGTCGTCGACGCCGCGAACGAGCGGCTGTCGCGGATGTCGGGGGGCCGCTACGCCCTCGTCCACACCACCGAGAAGGCGGCGGGCGACCGCACGAAGGGCGCGGGCGGCCTCGGCCTGCGCGTCGCCGACGCCTGGACGGGCCTCGACCGCGACCCCGTGACCCTGTCGGGCGGCGAGTCGTTCATCACGTCGCTGTCCCTGGCGCTCGGCCTCGCCGACGTCGTCACCGCCGAGGCGGGCGGCGCCGAGATCGGCACGCTGTTCGTCGACGAGGGCTTCGGCACCCTCGACGACGAGACGCTCGACGAGGTCATGGACGTCCTGGACGGC